>JBFLWB010000173.1 GCA_040758155.1 Thermodesulfobacteriota bacterium | reverse complement strand
CCCCGCCGACGTCGAAGAGCGCCTCCGCCGACGCCTGGTGGTCGGTCAAGAGGAACGCGCCGCACGCAGGTACGTCGAACACCCGCTGATTCACGGCCGCGCCCATCTGCACGCTGGTCGCGTTGAAATTGACCTTGCAGGCGTTGTAGAAGGCCGGCAGCTCCCGGTAGTAATTGAGTGGAGGACCCAGGCGGAACCGCCCGTTCAGCAGCCCCTTCCAGCCCGCGTCGCCGCGGACGAAGGGGCGGAACTCCTCCATCGCCCGCAGGCGGGAAAGCCGGTAAAGAAGCGTGGCGCGCCACAGGACCGCCGCCTCGAAGTCGGACCGTTCCTTCCCCGTCAACGCCTCGAACGCGGCCCGCTCCCCGGCGTGCATCGCCGCCTCCGCCGCTTCCGCGAACGGGAGGTTTCGCGAGGCCCCGAGCCGCTGCGCAGTCCGTTCGACTGCGCCCCGAAGCTCCCGGGACACCTTGAGCAGCCATTCCCTCGCAGGGGTCACCATCGAGTTTCCGACGAACCCGACGTCGGAGCCGATCCTCCGTTTTTCCGCGGGAGACAGGTTCCCGGGGCGGAAGACCGTCTCGTCCGCGGCCAGCGGGAGATACGCGACATGCTCGAAGCCGACGGCCTTCAGCGACTTCACGTAGCTTTCGTCCCAGACGAAGACGCAGCAGAACGGGGAGGCGTTCTTCGGGAAGGCCCGCACGACGAGGTCCGGGCTGTCCACATACCAGACCGCGGCCGGCATCTCGATCGACCGGAACAGATCCGCGAGCGCGCCTTCTTCGTCGAACCCGAAGTGGTTCACGGTCAGGAAGAAGTCGGGACGGTCGGAGGCGATGGCCTCGACGGCGCGGCCCAAGATGCGGCCGCACGTCTCGTCCTTCCTGCCACGAACCCGCACGACCGCGTGCCCGAGCGCCTCGAGCGCGCGCGCGATCTCCTCGGTCAGGAAGTAGCCGAAGTCGAACAGCGCGACCGTCGCCCGGTCGGCCCGGAATTTCGGATACCGCAGCCGGTCCCAGAGCCGGAACGAGACCGTCCGCTCGAGCGCGTCGCGGATCGGGCCGTAATATTCGGGGAACGACGTCGTCTCGGACACGAGGGGGAAGACCGCAAGCGGGGGCAGCCCCCGTTCGAGGTGGAGCCGCGAGATCTCCGCCACCGCCTCGGCCGGGGTCTTTCCCACGACGAACCGTACCGATTCGCACGGTTCGGTCCCCGTTCCGTGCTCCCGGCAGAGATCGAGGATCTCCCGCGACGCTTCGACGACCGCCAGCGAGGCATGCGGGTATCGCCTCTGAAGCTCGTCCACATGGTAGCCCAGCCCCAGACCCAGCACGACGATCATCCCGTCGCCGCCGAAGGGGAAGGAGTCGACCATCGCCGAGGCTTCTCCCACTGGATCGTACATGCTGTGGAAGGTCTTCTCCCGGCCGTCGGAACCGGCGGCGCGCAGGGAATAGTTCCCCTGTCGGGTCCGGACCAGGTTCATCGCGTCAGAACCGGCAGATGCCCTTGGCAAGCAGGCGGTCCATCCTTTCGAGGTCTTCCGTGAGCCGTCCCTGCGTCTCCGCCTCGAGGTAGAAGACTCCCGCCGCCTCCCCGACCACCGACGCAAGGATCTTCCGGATGCAGTCCGGGAACTCCTTCTCCCTGCCGGCCCAGGAAGACTGCCTGCCGGCGAGGTACTCGGCGAATTTCCCGACGCCCCTCAAAAAATGGGGAACGAGGAAGTTCCTGCGGAACCGGTGCCGCTCCCCGGAGGGCAACTCCACGCCGTCCAGGATCGACGGGCAGATGTCCCCGAGCCGGTCGACGGCGGCCGCCCCGTTTTTCCCGAGCGCATCCGACATCTCGCCCGGGGACGCGTCGAAATGCCGACGGAAGGAGGACACGAACGCCATCGCCGCGTTCACCGGCCGGGGGTCGACTTCTTCCGGTACCGGCAGCGAGACCGCCGCAAGGTCGAGAAGATCGGAGACGTAAGCGACGAAAGTCCGCCAGTCGATGTCCTGCATCTCGAAGAAGCGGGGCAGGGAGTTCTTCAGGGTGTAGAGGTTCGCCTTCGTGCCGATGTAATGGCGCTTCAGGACGTATTCGGGGCCGCGCTCGTGCCAGTGGAAGACGCCCGCCGACATCAGAAACCCGAGCTTCTTCCCCTTCCCGATCATCCGGATGCCGAGGTCGATGTCCTCCGCGTTGATCAGGGGGCGGAACGGCACCTCGCCATACACGCTCTTCGGAATGCAGGAGGAGACGTTGTCCACGAACGACAGCCTGCGCTTCATCGCGGGGTCCAGGAGCTCCCAGTCCTGAAAATCGAACGAGGGGAGAAGCCCGTAGACGGTGTCCCCTTCCGCCCCGATCATCGCGTTCGTTTCATGGTTCGTCCAAAGACTGTACAGGTCCGCCTCGGGGCGGACGAGCTGCACCGAGGACACGGCCCCGAGGTCCGGCACCGAGAAGAACGGGCTCACCATGCCGTAGAGCCAGTAGCTGCTCGCCGGGACCGCGTCCTGCACGGTGAACACGAGATATTCCCCCCGGGCCAGGCCAGCTCCCTTATGACGGGTCGCGCCGTGGTTGAACTCCTTCTGGGGGATGCGCACCACCCGGCAGCCGAACGATTCGGCGACGGAGGCCGAGTCGTCCGTCGATTCCGAGTCGAGGACGAGGATCTCGACCTCCCCGACCTTCCTCTGCGACCGGATCTTCCCGAGCTGCTCCGCGAAGGCCTTCCCGCCGTTCTTCACCGGGACGATCACCGTGATCCCGCAGGAAATCGTCGCGGGGCGCGAATCGGCGGGCATCCGGTCGATGAAACACTGTCCCTTGAGGATCCGCTGCAACGCCCCTTCCGCCCCGGCCAGCCGCCGCTCGAGCCGGTCGATCCGCTTCTCGGCGGCCGCGACCAGCCCCATCTGCCGGTCCGAGACGGCCTTCTTCTCCTTCAGAATCCGGCCGGCGCATTCGAGGGCCCATTGCATCTCCTGCAACCGGTCCCCGTCCCGGCTTTCCATCGGTTCGAGCAGGCTCATCCGCTCCTCCGCTTCTCTCATCCCGGCTCACACAAACGCCGAGTCGTCCATCATGATCGCTTTGAGGAATTCGTAATCGACACCTTTGACCTTGGGGGCCATCGCTCCCCGGTCGTTCAGGTTCCCGCGCGACTCCTCCCCCAGGATGAGGCCGTTGTCCCGATAGAACGGGTAGAGCACGCTTCCGGGCACGGGAGTGTACAGGGCGGGGGAATAATGGACCGGCTTGACCCGAATGACGCCCTCGACCGTGGCCAGGTCGTCCTCCATGTGCCATCCCGTGTCCGTGGGGATGCCCAGGATGTAGTTGGCCCACACTTTCACGCCGTGCTTCCGGCAGATCTCCGCCGCGCGGAAATTCTCCTCGGCGGTGACCCCCTTCCGGAACCACTTCAATATCCGCGGACTGAACGACTCGAAGCCGATGATCAGGAGCTCGAGCCCGGAGGCGGCCATCTTCCCGATCAGCCGCTCGTTCCGGCAGACGATGTCCGCCCGGCTCGACGTCACCCACTTCAGCCCCTTCTCGACGATCCCGCGGGCGCGCAGCGTCTCCGTGAACCGCTCGACCCATCCGGAATTCAGGATGAACTGGTCGTCGTGGAACATCACGGAGCGGACGCCGTACTTCTCCATCAGCGTCTCCAGCTCCGAAATGACGCTCTCCACGCTGCGCCCCCGGATGAACGGCTTCCGGCTTCCGTCTGGCGCGGGCTTCGTGTACACCTGGTGCTCCCCCGGGCCGCAGCAGAACGTGCATTGGTACGGGCATCCCCTCGTGCTGATCATCTCCGCCATGGGCGTCGGAAACCGGTACCCCCGGATGCCGAACGGCTCGCACTGCATGCGTACGTTGAAGTCCGGCCACAGCTCCCTGTCGGGGAACGGGACCCGGTCGAGGTCGGGCGTCTCCCCCCAGAATTCGCGGGGGAACCGGGACGGTTTCTCCACCAGGAGCGGGAGCGAAACCTCCCCTTCCCCTTTCAGGACATAGTCGAACTCTTCCCGCTCCAGGCATTCCTCGGGGAACATCGTCGGGTGGACGCCGCCGACGACGGTCTTCGCGCGGGGAACGATCCTTTTCGCGCGCCGCGCCGCCTCGGTGGCGTACCCGAACTCCACGGAGTGGACGGAGATCCCCACGAAATCCGGGGACACGCGCTCTACGAGCTTTTCATACTCCTCCCAGCCCATCAGCATCCTCAAGTCGGCCAGCTTCACCGTGTGACCCCGCTCCTTGAGGGCGCCGGACAGAGAGGCAAGCCCGAGGCGGATGAATACGCTATCGGGGGACGGTTTCCTCAGGTCGGCGTTCCATTCGCTGTACGCAAGGGCGGGGTTGACCAACAGTACGGTAGCCACGGAACCTCCCGGAAACGGAGATGCGGTTTGAAGCGCAAGAACACGGCTACCGTGTTTATGCAACAACCTTGCCAATTAAATAATCGAGGTAAAAAGGAGATTTCCGGGAGGGAAAGCGGAAGGTATCGAACGGGGGAAGAGCCGGCGGGAACGGGCGCCTCAACGGCCCGGGACGCCCCCCCGAGGGCGCGCGCCGTCGACGGCCCCTTGGTAGCAAACCTTCAACGTATTGATTTCGCTTATTTTTATGGATATACCCCGCATCCGGGACCGGGCGAGCTCGGCGGTTTCCTCATCGGTGGAAAGGATCCTGCGGATGAGGGAAACCGGGAAAGCCGGTTTTCCGTCCTGCCCCTTGTGTCCCGGGGAACCGTCAATTTTTTGAATCTCCAGAAGGAGCTTCTGGCGCATATCGGCCAAGGCAATCACCTCGTCGAGGGCTCCCGCATCGAGCGCGTCCTTCTGCTTCCGCGCCAGGTCGAGCAGGCGGAGACAGGCCGCCTCCATCCCGTCGCTCACGCCTGGACCGCCATTCTCGCTCCCGTCCCCGCCGATGCCTGGTACGCGGCGGCGTGGGCCGCTGCCTGGTTCTGTTCCATTTCCTTCCAGCCCTGGCGCAGCGTTTCCAGCACCCGCTCCGCCTCGTTCAGGGCCTTCATGTCGTTTTTCAGGTTGGCGTGGAGGAGGCGGCCGAGGACGAAATCGTAAAGCCTGCGGAGGTTCCGGGCGATCTCCCCGCCCTCCTCCATGTTAAGGGAGCTGGACAGCTCCCCGACGATCGCCGTGGCCTTGCCGATGTAGATGCCCTTCCCGGCGATGTCGCGCTGCTCCATCTTCCCCCGGGCCACCTTCAGGAAATTGACCGCCCCGTCGAACAGGAGAGACACAAGCTTCACGTTGTCGGAAGTGTCCACCGTCGCTTTCCTGTACGCATCGAACTGCCGCATTCTCCATGTCCCCCTGTTCGTTTATCCGCGACTCTCTGCCCCTCGCCGGTCATTCCGACGGGGAAAGTATGCTGGAAAGGTACGACGCCTGCGTGGAATACGAGCTCAGAATCGATTCGAGCTTCGCGAACTGCGCGATCAGGTCCTCCTCCCTCTCTTCCAGCCGCGCTTCGGCCCGCTCGATCTCGTCGGACAGCTTGGTAACGATCGAGGTCAGCCCCTTCGTCCTTGAGGCGATGGACCCCGAGATCGTGTCGGTCACCTCGTCCAGGTAATCGTACATCGAGGCCGCCACGCCGCCCTCGGCGTTGAAAAGGTCCGACACGCCGGC
>JBFLWB010000172.1 GCA_040758155.1 Thermodesulfobacteriota bacterium | reverse complement strand
GCCAGGAGTCCCACGGAGACTTCTCGACCAACGCCGCGATGCAGATCGCGCGGCGCCTCGGGAAAAAGCCCCGCCCGGTCGCCGAGGAGCTCGCCGCCGCCATCCGCGAGGAGGACCGCGAGGGCAGGATCGCCTCGCTCGAGGTCGCGGGCCCCGGGTTCATCAATATCGTCCTGTCGGAGGGAGCCTGGGCGGAGACGCTCTCGATGGCCCTCGAGAAAGGCCCCCGCTTCGGCTCCTCGTCCGTCGGGGCGGGGGAGACGGTCCACATCGAGTTCGTTTCCGCAAATCCCACCGGCCCCCTGCACGTTGGGCACGGACGCGGCGCCGCCGTCGGGGACGCCCTCGCGCGGATCCTCGAGTTCACCGGCCACAAGGTCGTCCGGGAATATTACATCAACGACGTCGGGAACCAGATGGACAACCTCGGGCGCTCGCTGCTGGCGAGGTACCGGACCGAGTGCGGACGCCCCACCGAGCTGCCCGCGGACGGCTACAAGGGCGAGTACATGATCGAGCTGGCGCGGGAGCTCCGGGCCGAGGTCGGCGACCGGTACGCGGAGCTGCCGGAAGCGGAGGCGCTCCCGCTGTTCCGGAAGGAGGCGGGGGAGCGGATCCTCCGCGGCATCCGCGACGACCTCGAATCGTTCCGCGTGCGTTACGACGGCTGGTTCCCCGAAAAGGAGCTGCACGAGAAAGGGGAGGTGGCCGGGGCCATCGAGGAGCTCCGCGGGAGGGGGCTCCTGTACGAATCGGAAGGAGCCACGTTCCTCCGCAGCGGAGAGCTGGGGGACGAGAAGGACCGGGTGCTCGTGCGGGCCGACGGCCGCACCACCTATTTCGCGGCCGACGTCGCCTATCACCGGCACAAGATGCGGCAGGGGTACACCCGGATGATCGACCTCTGGGGCGCCGACCATCACGGCTACGTGGCGAGGCTGCGAGCGGCGCTCCGCGCGCTGGGCGGAGACGTCTCCGCGCTGGAGATCCTTCTTGTCCAGTTCGTCACGCTGATCCGGGACGGAAAGCCGGTGCAGATGTCCACGCGCTCGGGCGAATTCACCACCTTGAGGGAGGTCCTCGACGAGGTGGGGACCGACGCGGCCCGGTTCTTCTACCTGCTGCGCAGCTTCCACACGCACCTCGACTTCGACCTGACGCTCGCGAAGACCCAGGCGCGGACCAATCCCGTCTACTACATCCAGTACGTCCACGCCCGGATCTGCAGCATCTTCCGCGAGGCCGAAGCGCGCGGCGAAGTCTTCTCCGGCCGGCCGCCGCTGTCCATGCTGAAGCTCCCGGAGGAAACGGGGCTCATGAAGGCGGTCGCGCGTTTCCCCGACGTCGTCTCCGAGACCGCGAAAACCCGCGAGCCGCACAGGATCCCGTTCTACCTCCTGGAGGTGGCGGATCTTTTCCACGCCTTCTACCACCAGCACCGTTTCCTGGGGGAGACGCCCGAGCGGACCCATGCCCGCCTGGCGCTCGCGGGAGCGGTGAAGACGGTCGTCGAAACCGGCCTTTCGCTGATCGGCGTGACGGCCCCGGAGCGGATGTGAGGACCTTGCGCCACAAGAGCGGCTTCCGCCGCGGGGATTCCGACAGGAGCTCCCAGGCGTTCTTCCTCATCGGGGCGATGGTGGTGATCGCCGTCGTCTTCTTCCTCGGCTTCCAGGTCGGCCGCGTCGTGGAGAAGGACGCTGGGAAGGAACGCCTTGCCGCGAAGGATGCCGCGCAGAGCCGCCGGGACATCCGCAAGGAGATGTCCGCGTATTCGGAAGAGGCGGTGCGCATCCCGGTCGTCGCGCCGCCCCCTCCGCCCCCTCCGCCGGACGCGGGGAAGGATCTCCGGGAGACCGAGGCGGCCGCCACCTTCCCCGAATCGCTGACGCGGAAGGACTCCGCGCCCGAGCCGCTGGTCAAGCCGAAGCCCCCGGAGACGCCGGGCAAGCCGCGGTTCATGCTCCAGGCGGGAGCGATGAAGAACAAGGATTCCGCGCAGGCGCTCCGGCGCCGGCTCGAGAAGGAGGGGTTCCGGACGAAGATGATCCGGATCGAAGGGAAGGGCGGAGGCCCGGACCTTTACAAGATCCGGATCGGCCCCCACGGGTCGCGCGAGGAAGCCGTGAAGGCGATGAAGGAGATCCAGTCCGCCTTCAAGATCGACGTATTCCTTCTGAAGGATTGAGACGAAGATGATCCGTCCGGACAAGAACCGTTTCCTCGAACAGGCCCCGGAGGGCGGCATGGTCCCGGTGTGGAGCGAGTTCCACGCGGACCTCGAGACCCCGGTTTCCGCCTACCTGAAGATCGCCGGGCGCTTTCCCTCGGACCACTTCCTCCTCGAGAGCGTGGAGGGGGGGGAGAAGTGGGCACGGTATTCCTTCATCGGGTTCGATCCCCATCTCCGCTTCCGCGCCGGACCGGAGGGGATCACGGTGCAGCGGGGGGAAGATACCCGCACCGTTCCCGCGGACGGCGACCCGCTGGACGCGCTGTCGGCCCACCTCCGGGAGATCCGTTATCGTCCCGCCCAGGGACTCCCGAGGCTGTCGTGCGGCGCCGTCGGCTTCATCGGGTACGATTACGTCCGGTACCTCGAGAAGGTGGGAGGGGGGCGCCCATTAAGCGCCGCCCCGGACGCCATGTTCCTCTTTCCGTCCCGACTGGTGATCTTCGACAACGTCCGGCACACCATCCTCATCGTCGCGCACGCCGACCTCCGGAACGGCGTCGACCCCTCGTCCGCCTACGATACCGCCGTGGAGGCCATCGGAGAGGTGCGGGAGATTTTGCGCGTACCGCTGGTCTGGTCCGACATCCCGGAAGCCGGGACGGAGGAAGCGCGCTTCGAGATGTCCCCCGAAGGGTTCATGGACGCGGTGCGGAAGGGGAAGGAATACATCCGGAACGGGGACATCATCCAGGCGGTCCTTTCCAACCGCGCGACGGTCCGGACGAAGCGGACCCCCGCGGAGGTGTACCGCGTCCTGCGGGCCCTCAACCCTTCGCCGTACATGTACCTCCTGAACATGGGGGAGCTGGCGGTCGTCGGCTCCTCCCCGGAAGTGCTCGTCCGGCTCGAAGGGGACCATATCCAGCTCCGCCCGATCGCCGGCACGCGCCCGCGCGGCGCCGACCCCGATGAGGACCGCCGCCTCGAGGCGGAGCTCCTGTCCGACCCCAAGGAGATCGCGGAGCACGTGATGCTGGTCGACCTCGGCAGGAACGACGTCGGGCGGGTCGCCGAGTGGGGAACGGTGAAGGCGGACGAGCTGATGGTCGTTGAAAGGTATTCCCATGTGATGCACATCGTGTCGAACATCGTCGGGAAGCTCCGCAAGGGGCTTTCGGCGTTCGACGTGCTGAAGGCGGCGTTCCCGGCGGGCACGGTTTCGGGCGCGCCCAAGGTCCGCGCCATGGAGATCATCTCCGAGCTCGAGCCGTTCCGGCGGGGGATCTACGCCGGGGCGGTGGGATATTTCGATCCGCAGGGGAACATGGATTTCTGCATCGCCATCCGCACCATCGTCCTGCGGGACGGCGAGGCGATGATCCAGGCGGGGGCGGGGATCGTCGCCGACTCCGACCCCTGGCGGGAATGGGAGGAGGTCCTGAACAAGGCCCGGATCCTGTTCCGGGCGGCAGGCGCCTCCGTGGGGAAGGAGGAGACGGCGTGATCGCGGTCATCGACAATTACGACTCCTTCACCTACAACATCGTGCAGTACCTGTGCGAGCTGGGAGCGGATGTATCCGTGTTCCGGAACGACGCGATCTCGGTGGACGAGCTGGCGCGGAAAGGCCCGGCGGGGCTGGTGATCTCCCCGGGGCCCGGCGGCCCGGACGATGCCGGGATCTCCCTCGAAGCGATCCGCGCCTTCCAGGACCGCGTGCCGATTCTCGGTGTCTGCCTCGGCCACCAGTGCATCGGGCAGGCCTTCGGCGGCCGGATCGTCCACGCGCAGTCGTTGATGCACGGGAAGACCTCCCGGATCCGGCACAACGGGAAGGGGATCTTCTCCATGGTGGAGAATCCCATGGTCGCGGTCCGTTACCACTCCCTCGCCGTGGAGCGGTCCACGATCCCTCCGGAGCTGGAGGTATGCGCGGAATCGGAGGACGGCGAGGTGATGGGGCTTCGCCACCTCGAGAAGCCCGTGTTCGGGGTCCAGTTCCACCCCGAGTCCATCCTGACCCAGTCGGGAATGCGGATCGTCGAGAACTTCCTGTCGCTGATCGACCCGTCCCAGCCGGTGCTGCGGGAGTACGGGAACATCCGGGAGGCGATCGGCGCGGTCTCCGCCCGGAAGAACATGTCCGCCGACGGAATGCGGGACGCGATGCGGATGATCATGGGAGGGGAGGCGACGCCCGCGCAGGTCGCGTCGTTCCTTTCCTGTCTCGCCATGAAGGGGGAGACGATCACCGAGATCGCCGCGGCATCGGAGGTGATGCGGCAGAAGGCGGCGCGCATCGTTCCGCCGCCGGGACGCGATGTCCTGGACACCTGCGGCACGGGAGGGGACCGGCAGGGGACGTTCAATATCTCCACCACCGTGGCGTTCGTCGCGGCGGGAGCGGGGGTACTCGTCGCCAAGCACGGGAACCGGTCCGTCACGAGCCGGTCCGGCAGCGCCGACGTCCTCGAGGCGCTGGGGATGGACCTCAACGCCGGGCCGGACAGGGTCCAGAGGGCGCTCGACGAGGCGGGAATCACATTCATGTTCGCCCCCATGTTCCACGCGGCGATGAAATACGCCATCGGGCCGCGGCGCGAGATCGCCATCCGGACGATCTTCAACATCCTCGGCCCCATCAGCAATCCGGCGGGCGCCCGCCGCCAGGTCGTCGGCGTGTACAGCGAGGAGCTCGGGGAGACCTACGCCCGCGTCCTCGCGGAGCTGGGGCACAAGCGGGCCTTCGTCGTCCACGGGACGGACGGGCTGGACGAGGTCTCTCTCTCCGCGCCTTCCAACGTCTGGGACGTGCAGGACGGGAAGGTGAAGCGCTTCCTCTTCGACCCGCGGTCCGCGGGGTTTGAATACGCGCCGCCGGCCGCGATCAAGGGGGGGGATGCGCAGACCAACGCCGCCATCTTGACCTCCATCCTGGCTGGAACGCCCGGCCCGGCCCGCCAGGCGGTCCTTCTGAACGCAGCGTTCGCGGCGGTCGCCGGAGGGATGGCGGAGGACGTCCGGGAAGGCGTCCGCGTCGCGACCCGCTCGATCGACTCGGGAGCGGCTAAAGAGAAGCTGGATGCGTTCCTGGCGGTCCTCGGCCGCCGGGGGGGCCGTTGACGCGCCCCATGAGCGACCACCTTTCGCGGATCCTCGAAGGGGTCCGGGAGGATCTCGCCCACAGGAAGGCCCGCCGCTCCATGGACGAGCTCCGGCGGATGGAAGAGATCCGCGGACCGGCGAAGGAGCTGCTGTCGACGATCCCGCGCGTCCCCTGCGTCATCGCGGAGATCAAGCGGGCCTCTCCGTCGCGCGGATGGATCCGCCGCGACCTGGACGCGGTGGAGACCGCGAGGGCATACATCCAGGGCGGCGCGTGGGCGGTCTCCGTCCTGACGGAGGAGCGGTGCTTCGGCGGGTCGCTGACCGACCTGGCCGTCGTCCGGCACGAGTTCCCCGGCGCGGTCCTCCTGCGGAAGGATTTCCTCCTGGACGAGTACATGCTGGCCGAGTCCCGAGCGTTCGGCGCGGACCTGGTCCTGCTCATGGTCTCGGTCCTGGGGGAACGGACGGGCGAAATGGTGTCGCTCGCGGCGAAGCACCGTCTCGAGCCGCTCGTCGAGGTGCGCGACGGGAAAGAGATGGCGATCGCCGCGGGGAGCGGCGCGCGGCTGATCGGGATCAATAACCGGGACCTCGACACCCTCGCCGTCGACATGTCCACGGCGGAGCGATTGCTTCCGCTCGTCCCGGAAGGCGCGGTCGCGGTCGTGGAGAGCGGGATCTCGGATCCGGCGCAGGTCGAGCGATACCATCGGATGGGCGCCCGGCTCTTCCTGGTGGGGGAGTCGCTCGCTACGAGCGCCGACCCGGCTGACACGATCCGGCGATATGTGGGAAAATAGCCCGGAATAACGGAGAAAAGGAGTCGCGACGATGGAAGTGAAGTTCCTGCTGAAGGAATCCGAGATCCCGAAAGTCTGGTACAACGTCATGGCGGACATGCCGCATGCTCCGGCGGCCGTCCTCCATCCGGGGACCGGCAAGCCCGTGGGACCGGACGACCTCTCCCCCCTGTTCCCGATGCCGCTGATCGAGCAGGAGGTCTCCCCGCAGCGGGAGATCCCCATCCCCGAGGAAATCCGGAGGATCTACGCGCTCTGGCGGCCCACCCCGATGGCCCGCGCGCTGCGGCTCGAGGAGGCGATCGGGACGAAGTCGCGCATCTATTACAAATACGAGGGCGTGAGCCCCGCCGGGAGCCACAAGCCGAACACCGCCATCCCGCAGGCGTACTACAACAAGATGGTCGGGCGCAAGCGGATCGCCACGGAGACCGGGGCCGGACAGTGGGGCTCGGCCATGGCGCTCGGAGGATCGTTCTTCGGCCTCGAGGTGAAGGTGTACATGGTGAGCGTCAGCTACAACCAGAAGCCGTACCGGAGGATGTACATGGAGGCGTACGGCGCCTCGGTCGTCCCCTCCCCGAGCCGCGACACCAACGCGGGCAGGACGATCCTCCAGCAGGATCCCAAATCGCCCGGGTCTCTGGGCATCGCGATCAGCGAGGCGGTCGAGGACGCCGCGACGCGCGAGGACACCAGCTACGCTCTCGGCTCGGTGCTGAACCACGTCTGCCTCCACCAGACGGTCATCGGACAGGAGGCGAAGGAGCAGATGAAGATGGCGGGGGACTACCCCGACATCGTCATCGGATGCTGCGGCGGGGGGAGCAACCTCGCGGGCATCGGGTTCCCCTTTTTACGGGACAAGATCGACGGGGCGCGGAACCCGCGGATCATCGCCGTCGAGCCCGCCTCATGCCCGACGCTCACCAAGGGGGTCTACGCCTACGATTTCGGAGACACGGCGAAGCTGACCCCGCTGATCAAGATGTACACGCTGGGGCACGACTACGTCCCGCCGGGCATCCACGCGGGAGGGCTGCGCTACCACGGGGATTCGGCGCTGGTCAGCCAGCTCTACCACGAGAAGCTGATGGAGGCGCAGGCGTACGGGCAGCTTTCCTGCTTCAAGAGCGCCCTGGTCTTCGCGAAGTCGGAGGGGATCCTTCCCGCGCCGGAGTCGTCCCACGCGATCCACGCGGCCATCGTCGAGGCGAAGCGCGCGGACGAGGAGGGGAAGCAGAAGACCATCCTGTTCAATCTCAGCGGGCACGGATATTTCGACCTGGCGGCGTACGACGACTACCTGAACGACCGGCTGGAGGATCACGAGCATCCCACGGAAATGGTCGAGGAGGCGCTGAAGCGGCTCCCGAAGGTGGAGGTCTGAGCGGCCGGACGCGATGTTCCGGATCAAGATCTGCGGCCTGACGTCCGCGGAGGACGCGGAGCGCGCCGTGTCGTGCGGCGCGGACGCCGTGGGGCTGAACTTCTTCCGGGGGTCCCCCCGGTTCGTCGGGGAGGAAGCCGCCCGCAGAATCGTCGAGGCCGTCGGCTCCCGCGCCGAGGTGGTGGCGGTCTTCGTCGACGAGGATCCCGGAGAGATCGCGGCCGTCTGCGGCCGCCTGGGGATCCGCCGGGTCCAGCTCCACGGGAGGGAGCCGGCCGAAGCCTCCGGTCGGATCCGCCTGTGGCGGATGAAGGCGGTGCACGCCGCGCTCCCGGTGGAGATCGATGCGCTCCGGTCGTACCCGTGCGAAGCGTTCCTCCTGGACGCAGGCGGGCCGGGGGAGTACGGCGGGACCGGGAAGCGGCTGCCGTGGCGCGAGCTGCCTTCCCGGTTCGGCACGTTGGGAAAGCCCTGGATTCTTGCGGGAGGGTTGACCCCGGAAAACGTCGAGCGAGCGATCGTGGAGGCGGCCCCCTTCGGGGTCGATACGGCTTCCGGGGTGGAATCGTCCCCGGGGAGGAAGGATCCGGACAAGATGGCGGCGTTCGTCGAAAACGCGAAGAAGGGATTCCTCCGTGCCGGCGGGTAGGAGGGTGCGGCTGCCGGACCGGCTGGGGCATTTCGGCCCGTTCGGCGGGAGGTACGTCGCCGAGACGCTGATGTCCGCCCTGATCGCGCTGGAAAAGGCTTACACGTCGGCGTCCGGCGACCGCGCTTTCGCGGAGGAGCTCGGCTCGCTGCTGCGGGATTACGCGGGCAGGCCCACCCCGTTGTATTTCGCGCGGAGGCTCACGGAAAAGGCCGGGGGGGCGCGGATCTACATCAAGCGGGAAGACCTGGCGCATACAGGATCGCACAAGATCAACAACACCCTGGGGCAGGGGCTGCTGGCGAGCCGCATGGGGAAGCGCAGGATCATCGCGGAGACCGGCGCGGGGCAGCACGGGGTGGCGACTGCCACCGTGTGCGCGAAGATGGGGGTCCCGTGCGAGGTTTACATGGGCGAGGACGACGTGAAGCGCCAGGCGCTCAACGTCTTCCGGATGCGTCTCCTCGGCGCCCGGGTCCGCCCGGTGGCCTCGGGGAGCCGGACGCTGAAGGACGCCATGAACGAGGCGCTCCGCGACTGGGTCACCAACGTTCGCACCACATACTACCTGATCGGCTCCACCGCGGGGCCGCACCCGTATCCCGCGATGGTAAGGGACTTCCAGTCCGTCATCGGGCGGGAGGCGATCCGGCAGTTCCGGGAAGCGGAGGGTAGGCTCCCGTCGGCGGTCGTGGCGTGCGTGGGGGGCGGCAGCAACGCGATGGGGATCTTCCACGCGTTCATCCCCCACGGGAAAGTCCGGCTGGTCGGAGTCGAGGCGGGAGGGCTGGGGCTGGCGTCCGGGAAGCACGGCGCGACGCTCGCCCGCGGCAAGGTCGGGGTGCTGCACGGGAGCAAATCGTACGTCCTGCAGGACGGGGACGGACAGATCCTCGAGGCCCACTCGATCTCCGCGGGGCTCGACTACCCCGGCGTCGGCCCGGAGCATGCGTGGCTGAAGGATTCGGGGAGAGCCCGGTACGAGACCGTCACCGACGCGCAGGCGCTGGAGGGGTTCGACCTCCTTTCGCGCCTCGAGGGGATCCAGCCGGCGCTCGAATCCTCGCACGCCGTCGCCTGCGGGTACGCCCTCGCGAAACGGATGCGGCGTTCGGAGACGGTGCTGATCAACCTGTCCGGCCGCGGGGACAAGGACATGGGGATCCTGATGGAGCGGATGGGAGGGGAAGCGTGAACGCGATCGACGCCGCGTTCCTCCGCCTGCGGAAGGCGGGGGAGAAGGGGCTGGTCGTGTACCTCACCGCCGGGGACCCGACCCCGGCGGCCTCGCTTTCCTGTTTCCGCGCCGCGGCAGACGCGGGTGCGGACATCCTCGAGGTCGGCGTCCCCTTCTCGGACCCGACGGCGGACGGCCCGACGATCGAGGCCGCTTCGCGCAGGGCGCTGGCCGGCGGCATGAACGTACAGCGGGCGCTCGATCTCGTCCGCCGGTTCCGGAAGACTCACGACACGCCGGTCGTCCTGTTCGGATACTACAACCCGTTTTTCCGGTACGGGCAGAAGGCGCTCTGGCGGGACGCGCGCTCCGCGGGCGTGGACGGTTTCCTTATCGTCGATCTCCCGTACGAGGAAGCGGTCGGGGCCGTGTCGGAGATGCGCGTAGAAGGGCTCGCCTGGATTCCGCTCGCCGCGCCCACGAGCGGAATCGACCGGATCCGCGCTTTCGACCGCGCCGGCTCCGGATTCCTGTACCTCATCTCCGTCACGGGAGTGACGGGGGCAAGGGAGACGCTGCCGCCCGGGATGCTTTCGTGGACCCGGGAGGTGAAGTCCGCCGTCGGGCTGCCGCTGGCCGTGGGGTTCGGGATCTCCGGCCCGGAGATGGCGCGCGAGGCCTCGCGCCACGCAGACGCGGCGGTCGTGGGGAGCGCCTGCGTGAAGATCGTGGAACGGTACGGAAGCTCGCCCCGGGGACCCGCCGAGCTTTCCCGGTTCGTGCGGTCCCTCAAATCCGCACTGAGGTAGCGATCGATGCCGATACGACTGTTCCGGAAAAGGGAAGAACCCGAAAAGCGGATCAAGGTTCCCGAGGGGATGTGGATCAAGTGCGACGCCTGCCTCGAGATCATCTACAAGCCCGAGGTGGAGCGGAGCCTGAACGTCTGCCCCAAGTGCACCTACCATTTCCGGATCCCCGCGACGGAGCGGATCCGCTCCGTCGTCGACGAAGGGACCTTCCGCGAGTTCGCCGAGGACATGGAGTCCGTCGACCCGCTGAACTTCACCGACACCAAGAAGTACGTCGACCGGCTGAAGGAGGCCCGGAAGAAGACCGGACGCAAGGAAGCCGCCATCGTCGGGAAGGGGAAGATCAACGGGATCGACGTCGTGATCGCAGTCCTCGACTTCGAGTTCCAGGGAGGGTCGATGGGGAGCGTCGTCGGGGAGAAGGTCGCCCTGGCGGCGGAGACCGCCGCGGAGGACGGCGTCCCGCTGGTGGCCTTCAGCGCCTCCGGCGGAGCGAGGATGCAGGAGGGGATCCTCTCCCTGATGCAGATGGCCAAGACCAGCGCCGCGCTCGGGCGGCTGTCGGACGCCCGCCTCCCGTATATCAGCGTCCTCACCGATCCGACGACCGGAGGGGTGGCGGCCAGCTTCGCGATGCTGGGCGACGTCATCATCTCCGAGCCGGGCGCGCTGGTGGGCTTCGCGGGGCCGAGGGTCATCGAGCAGACGATCAATCAGAAGCTGCCGCCGGGGTTCCAGCGGGCGGAGTTCCTCCTCGAGCACGGGATGATCGACATGATCGTCGAGCGGAACCGGCTCAAGCCCACACTGACCCAGCTCCTGAAGTACCTGTCCGCGCCCGGGGATCGATGATCCGGCCCGCGGGGCCGACCGGCCCGGAAACCGTCCGCCCGGGCCTCTCCCGCATCCTCCTGGCCCTCGAGCGTTCCGGCCATCCGGAAGAGGGCTTCCGGACCCTGCACATCGCCGGGACGAACGGGAAGGGGTCGACCGCGGCGCTGGCGGAGGCGGTGCTCCGGCCCATAGCCGGGGGCCCCGTCGGGCTCTACACGTCCCCGCACCTGGTTTCCCCCGAAGAAAGGATCCGCGTCGACGGGAAGAAGATCCCGGCGGCGGTCCTGGAGAAAGGTTTCCGCGCCGCGGAGTCCCTCGGCGACGCAGCGGATCCGCTGACCTACTTCGAGAAGATGACCTGGGCCGCCTGCGACTGGTTCCGGCGCCGGAAGGCCTCCGTCGTCGTGATGGAGACGGGGCTGGGAGGACGATGGGACGCGACCTCCGCCTGCCGGCCCGCCGTGTCCGTGATCACGAACGTCGGGTACGACCACCGGGAATGGCTCGGGAACACCCTCGCCCGGATCGCGGCCGAGAAGGCGGGGATCCTGAAGGAAGGCGTGCCGCTGGTGATCGGGCGCCTCCGGCCTTCCGCAAGGGCGGTCGTCCGGAGGCGGGCGGGGGAGCTGCGGTGCCCCGCCTGGGAGCTGGGCCGGGACTTCGAATGGAGGGAGGAACGGGCAGGCGCCGTGGAGGTCTCGCTGCCGGGGATCCGGATCGGCGGCCTGCGCCTGGCCATGCGCGGTCGCCACCAGAAGGAGAACGCCGCGGTCGCGCTGGCGGCCACCTGGAGATGGGCCGGCGACCGGGGGGTCCCGGCGGACGCCTGGGCGAGGGCGGCGGCCCGCGCGCTTGCGTCCGTGCGCGTCCCGGGGCGGCTCGCGAAGCTCCCCTGCCGGAGAAACGCGCGCTGCTGGGTCGACGGAGGGCACAATCCCGACGCGGCGCGCGCGGTGGCCCGCGAGATCTCCGTTTCCCCGCCCTGGAGGTACGCGGAGCGCGTCGTGGCGCTGTGGAGCATGCTGAAGGACAAGGATATGTCCGGCTATCTCCGCGAGCTTTCGCCGTGCATCGACGGGGCGGTGACGTATCCCCTCCCGCACGAACGGGGCGCGGATGCCGCCTCCCTCGAGCGGGCCTGCCGGAGGAGGAAGATCCCCTGCAGGACGGCCGCCGACTTTTCCGGGGCATGGGTGGTGGCGCGCCGGTGGGCGGGGCCTCGCGGTGTGGTCCTCGTCTGCGGGTCGCTGATGACTGCGGGCGAGGCTTATCGACGCAGGGTCGGATCCGTCCCGTGAGAAAGCCGATTCCGTTCCTCCTTGCGGCGGCGGCCCTCCTCGGGCTGGCCGGAACGGCCGCCTTCGCCCAGGTCGAATTCCCTCCGAAAGGATTGTTCCCGCAGTTCCGCGCGGGAGAGCTCCTGCTGAACGCCCCGGTCCGAATCGACGCCGACAAGCTGACCTACGACGAGGACGAAGGGATCGCTCTGGCCGAGGGAAACGTGGAGATCACCCTCGGACCGCGGACGATGCGGGCCGACCGGATCCGGTACGACTCAAGGACGGGAGAGGCGGAACTGGCGGGGAAGGTCCATTACACGGACGCCGACGAGGAGTTCGCCTTCGACCGGATCGTCATCAACCTCAACACGGAGACGGGGGTCCTGTACAACGGAAGCATCCTCGTCCGGACGAACAATTACAGGATCTCCGGCCGGAAGATCGAGAAGACGGGCAAGGAGTCCTTTACCCTGGAAAAGGGTTCCCTGACGACCTGCCCCTGCGACCCGGTTCCGGACTGGAATTTCGAGATCCGGCGGGCGAGCGTGGTCCTCGACGGATATGCCCGCGCGAAGGACATCACCCTTCGCGTTCGCGGGACCCCGGTCCTCTGGCTGCCGTACGGAATCTTCCCGGTCAAGCTGACGAGGCAAAGCGGGTTCCTGCTGCCGAGCTTCTCCAGCTCCAGTTCCAACGGCGTCACATTCTCCCTACCGTATTATTGGGCGATCAACCGCTGGAGCGATGCGACGCTGACCGTCGACGCGATGACCAGGCGCGGCATCCGTCCCGAGGCGGAATACCGGTTCGTACCCAACCGGGATTCGGACGGCGCGATCCATGGAACGTTCTTCCGCGATACGAAGGTCGACGAGGAGCGGTGGCGCGTCTTCGGGGAGAACCGGTTCCATGCGGGCGACTGGACGCTCAACGGGCAGGTGGAGATCCCCTCGGACAACCAGTATTACGTGGATTTCGACGTCCCCGACACGCTGCGGTCGGCGCGCCACGCCAGGTCCACCGGGTTCGTCGGGCACGCGGGGCCGAACTCCTCCCGGCAACTTTCCGTCGCCTGGATGGAGGAGATGGAGCGGCCGTCGGGGGACAACACGGTGCAGAGGCTGCCGGAATTTTCCGCGACCCTCCTTCCTTACCGGACGCCGGCCGGGGGCGCGGATGGCTCGGGGGAGGTCTCCGCGACCTATTTCTACCGGGAGGCGGGGGACAAGTTGTTTCGGGGGCGGGGAACGGTGAACCTGGCCAGGACGTTCGTCCTGTACCGGTCGGTTTCCCTGACGCCTTACGCCCTGGTGAATTTCCAGGCCGTCCGCTTCGAGGAGCCCCAGGGCGGAAGGGATGAGGCCGGCCGCGCCATCCCGGCGGCAGGGGTGACGCTGGCGGCGGAGGCGCAGAGGGGATACCTCCACGACGGGGAAGGGATCGTCCACGTGGTGGGATCGAATTTCGGGTTCCGCTACGTTCCCCGCTACGGGCAGGACGGCATCCCGATCGTCGACCGGTGGTCCCGGCTCGCTCCCCAGAACCAGTTCGTGTTCACCGTCGTCCAGCGGTTCGTGGGACTCAAGGAGACCGCCGCGCCCCGGGAGATCGCCTCCCTCCTGATCGAGTGGGCGTACGACGTCGGGGGGAGGGATCCCGCGCTCTCTCCCTACGTGGATCCGCTCTCGCCCTACGTCCGCGTCCTGAGAGACCAGATCGACATCGGCGCGAACCGGCAGACCGGAACGGGCTCCGCCTCCGACGTGTACGGGCGGCTGATCGCGAGCCCCCGCGACCGGTGGAGCCTCGAGGGGGAGGCGCTCTTCGACCCGGAGGACGGCAGGTTCACGCTGGGGGCGATCGGAGGGGAATGGAAGGTGGACGACGACAACCGGATCGGCGCGGGATACCGCGTGACCCGGGGGCTGGCGGAGGACGTGCGGGGCCGGTTCGCGTGGAAGCCGCTGCGGTACCTTCGCCTGGAGGCCCGGATGAACTATTCCCTCCGGAACTCCGGGTTGACGGACGGCTCCGCGGGATTCACGCTGACGCCGCGGAGCGACTGCTGGAGCGTCGGCTTCGTCGTGCAGCGGAAAACGCAGCCCGACGACACGAGCTACAGTCTCGTCTTCGGCCTGAAGGGGATCGGTTCAATCGGAAACTAAAATACGGTTGGAGGGCGCCGCGATGCGGGTCATGGTCACGGGAGGGGCGGGATTCATCGGTTCTCATGTCGCGCAGGCATACGTCGACGCGGGGAACGAGGTGCTGGTGCTTGACGACCTCTCTTCGGGAAAAAAGGAAAACGTTCCCGGGGGGGCGAAGTTCGTCTTCGGGGGGATCGATTCCGACACCGCCGTCGAGGCGGTCCGGACCTTCCGGCCGGAGGTCGTGAACCACCACGCCGCGCAGATCAATGTGAGGAAATCGGTCGAGGATCCCGTCTTCGACGCCCGCGTGAACATCTTGGGCTCGCTGAACCTGCTGGAGGCGGCGCGGAAATACGGCGTCCGAAAGGTGGTCTTCGCCTCTTCCGGAGGGGCCGGCTACGGGGAGCAGGAGTATTTCCCGGCGGACGAGAAGCATCCGCTGCGTCCGGTGTCTCCGTATGGAGTCGCGAAGGTCGCCGTGGAGAACTACCTGCACTACTACAAGGTCCAGTACGGCCTGGAATACACGGCGCTGCGGTACGCGAACGTCTACGGGCCGCGGCAGGATCCTCACGGCGAGGCGGGGGTCGTGGCGATCTTCTGCACGCGCCTGCTGAAAGGGCAGACGGCCGTCATCAACGGCGACGGCGAGCAGACCCGGGACTACGTATACGTCGGGGACGTGGTCCGTGCGAACCTCGAGGCGCTGACGCGGGGCGACGGCCTGGGAATCAACATCGGGACTGCGCTGGAGACCGACGTCAACGTCCTCTTCCGGAAGCTTCGGGATCTGGCGGGAAGCGCGCAGGACGAGATCCACGGCCCGGGGATGCCGGGCGAGCAGCGTCGCTCCGTCATCGACAACCGGTTGGCCTTCGACGAACTGGGATGGTATCCTAATGTGTTGCTGGACGACGGACTCGCGCTGACGATGGCCTTCTTCAGGGACAGGTTGAAATCCACAAGCAGCCGGTGAACATGCGCCTGGAAAATATTCGAAATTTCTCCATTATCGCCCATATCGACCATGGGAAGTCCACCTTGGCCGACCGGCTGATGGAGATCACGGGGACGCTCTCGGGCCGGGAGAAGGTCGAGCAGTTCCTCGACAAGATGGACCTGGAGCGGGAGCGCGGGATTACGATCAAGGCGCAGACCGTCCGGATGCGGTACACGGCGTCCGACGGGAAGGAGTACATGCTCAACCTGATCGACACCCCCGGACACGTGGACTTCTCCTACGAGGTGTCCCGCAGCCTGTGCGCGTGCGAAGGGGCCATTCTCGTGGTCGACGCATCCCAAGGCGTCGAGGCCCAGACGCTGGCGAACGTTTACCTGGCGCTCGATCAGGACCTGGAGGTGCTGCCGATCCTCAACAAGATCGATCTCCCCAACGCGGAGCCCGACCGGGTGAAGCGCGAGATCGAGGACGTCATCGGCCTCGACACCGCGGGGATGCTCGCCGTCAGCGCGAAGACGGGGGAGGGCGTCCCCGACCTTCTGGAGAAGCTCGTCTCCCAGTTCCCCCCGCCGAAGGGCGACCCGGCGGCTCCCACGAAGGCGCTGATCATCGATTCCTGGTTCGACAACTACGTCGGGGTGGTCGTGCTGGCGCGGCTGTTCGACGGGGAGATCCGCCCCGGGCAGAAGATCTCCTTCATGGCCACCGGGCGGGCCTTCGAGGTGCAGAAGGTCGGCGTCTTCTCGCCCCATTCGCAGGAGGTGCCCCGCCTGGCCGCGGGGGAGGTCGGGTTCGTCGTCGCGAACATCAAGGACCTCAACGAGACCAAGGTGGGCGACACGATCACCGACGCGCGCAATCCGGCCGCCGTCCCGCTGCCCGGCTTCAAGGTGGTTCATCCGATGGTGTTCGCGGGGATCTACCCGCTGGCCACCGACCAGTATCCGCAGCTCCGGACGGCCATCGAGAAGCTGCGCCTCAACGACGCCTCCTTCACCGCGGAGCCGGAAAGCTCCGTGGCGCTGGGATTCGGCTTCCGGTGCGGCTTTCTCGGGCTGCTGCACATGGAGATCATCCAGGAGCGGCTCGAGCGGGAGTACGGGCTGGAGCTGATCACCACGGCGCCCACCGTCGGTTACCGCGCCGTGAAGAAGGACGGCGTCGTCGAAGAGGTCGACAGCCCCGCGCGGCTGCCGGAGCCGCTGGAGTTGGAGCACATCGAGGAGCCGATGATCATGGCGACGATCCACCTGCCGGCGGAGTATCTCGGCGCCGTCCTCAAGCTTTGCGAGGAGCGCCGCGGGATCCAGCGGCAGATGAAGTTCGCCTCCACGAACCGGGTCATCCTCGAATACGAGCTTCCGCTGAACGAGATCGTCCTCGATTTTTACGACCAGCTCAAAACCGCCTCCCGCGGGTACGCCTCGATGGACTACGAGTTCCACCGTTTCATGGAATCGGATCTGGTCAAGCTCGACATCCTGATCAACAACGATCCCGTGGACGCCCTGTCGCTGATCGTGCACCGGGAGAACGCCTACCCCAAGGGGCGGGAAGTGTGCGAGCGGCTCCGGAAGCTGATCCCCCGGCAGATGTTCGAGGTGGTCATCCAGGCGGCCATCGGGTCCAAGGTCATCGCGCGCGAATCGGTCAAGGCGCTGCGCAAGAACGTCCTGGCGAAGTGCTACGGTGGCGACATCACCCGCAAGCGGAAGCTCCTGGAGAAGCAAAAGGAAGGCAAGAAGCGGATGAAGCAGGTGGGGTCCGTCGAGATCCCCCAGGAGGCCTTCCTTTCCATCCTGAAGGTAAAGGAGTAAAAGGAAACATGCGTAGCGACACGGGGATACCGGAATACGCAGCGACGGGACCGAAGAAGGGGAAGTTCCGCGAATACCTGGAGGCGTTCGGGATCGCCCTGGTGATCGCCCTGGTCGTGCGCACGCTGTTCCTGCAGGCCTTCAAGATCCCCTCCAGCTCGATGGAGAACACGCTGCTGGTGGGAGACCATATCTTCGTGAACAAGTTCATCTACGGCTACCACATCCCCTTCACCAAGGGGCGTGTCCTCCAGTTCGGCTCGCCGAAGCGCGGGGACATCATCGTGTTCGTGTTCCCGGAGGATCCGTCCAAGGATTTCATCAAGCGGGTCATCGCCGTCCCCGGCGACGTCGTGGAGGTGCGCAACAAGGTCGTGATCCTGAACGGGGAGCCGCTCCGGGAGGAATACGCGCGGTTCGTGGAAGGCGCCGAGCCCGGTTCCCTGGTGTATTCCCGCGACGACATGCCGCCCGTCAAGGTTCCCGCGGGGAAATATTTCGTGATGGGAGACAACCGGGACCGGTCGTACGACTCACGGTTCTGGGGATTCGTCGACACGGAGGCGGTGATCGGGAAGGCGATGTTCATCTACTTCTCGATCGACTGGGACAAGGATGTGCGGTGGATGGAGGTCTGGCGCTGGCCCGGGATGATCCGCTGGGAGCGGATCGGGGACGGGCTGAAGTAGCAGCCGCCCGTTGACGCGAAGGAAGAAACGGGGTAGTATTCACGGAACCTTTTAAGCTAATCCCGTGAGGTTAGCAAAGGATGAGTGCGAGGAATCCGACCACCGTGCCTCTCCATCCAAAGGGGGAGGCATTTTTTTTGCCCTGAAATCGCGATGTTGCCCCGGGAAAGGCGGTAACGCATGAGAAAGGCCGGCGAGAAGGTCATCCTGGACGCGAAGGGGGTCGACCGCGTCCTTACGCGGCTGACCCACGAGATCCTCGAAAAGAACAAGGGGGCGTCCGACATCGTGCTGGTGGGGGTCGCCCAGGGCGGCGTGCCGCTGTCGCAGGCGATCCAGCGAAACATCAGGACGATCGAGGGCATCGAAGTTCCGGCGGGATTCGTCGACATCACCCTGTACCGGGACGACCTGGGGAAGGCGGGGTACCAGGCGCGCCTCAAGCGGACGGAGATCCCGTTTTCCATCGACGACAAGCGGGTGATCCTGGTGGACGACGTCCTCTATACCGGCCGGTCGATCCGCGCCGCCATGGACGCCCTGGTGGATCTCGGCCGGCCGAAGAACATCCAGCTCGCGGTGCTCATCGACCGGGGGCACCGGGAGCTTCCGATCCGCGCCGATTATGTGGGAAGGAACGTGCCCACTTCCCGGACCGAGCAGGTGCGGGTCCGGGTCGAAGGGAAACCCGAAGAGTGGAAAGTGGTCCTCAACGAAGGCGCTCCGGAGAAGGGGGAGTAGCGCATGGAATGGAGACGGAAGCACGTCCTGGGGCTTTCCGACTTCCGGCCGGAAGAGATCGGCTT
Organism: Thermodesulfobacteriota bacterium; assembly: GCA_040758155.1. Taxonomy (NCBI): domain Bacteria; kingdom Pseudomonadati; phylum Thermodesulfobacteriota; species Thermodesulfobacteriota bacterium. The sequence goes on along the minus strand of JBFLWB010000172.1, from coordinate 730 downwards.
CGTCATCGACACCGCCCGTTCCATGGAGGACGTCCTCTCCCGCGACATCAAGAAGGTCCCGGCGCTGCGAGGCAAGACCGTCGTCAACCTGTTCTTCGAGGCGAGCACGCGGACCCGCACCTCCTTCGAGATCGCCGGGAAGCGGCTGTCGGCCGACGTGGTGAACTTCAGCTCCTCCACGTCGAGCGTGAGCAAGGGGGAGACGCTGCTCGACACGGCCCGGAACATCGAGGCGATGAAGCCCGGCATCCTGGTCATCCGGCATGCGGTCTCCGGGGCCGCGCACTTCCTTTCGCGCCATATGTCCTGTTCCATCATCAACGCCGGCGACGGCTCGAACGAGCATCCGTCGCAGGGGCTGCTCGACCTGTACACGATCCTCAAGGCCAAGGGGAAGGTGGAGGGGCTGAAGGTCGCCATCGTGGGGGACATCCTCCACAGCCGGGTCGCGCGGTCGAACCTCCATTGCCTCGGAAAGATGGGGGCGCGGCTGTGGCTCTGCGGGCCGGCGACGCTGCTTCCCCGGGAAATGGGAAGGACGGGCGCCGTCGTGACGAACGACATCCGGGAGGCGGTGAAGGACGCGGACGTCGTCATGATGTTGAGGATCCAGCTTGAGAGACAGAAAAGCGCGTATTTCCCGTCACTAAGGGAGTACTCACGAAAGTATGGCTTGAACAGGGAGGTCTTCGCGCTCGCCAAGGAGGACGCGGTCATCATGCACCCGGGG
>JBFLWB010000171.1 GCA_040758155.1 Thermodesulfobacteriota bacterium | reverse complement strand
GCTCCCGGACCGTCCTCTGGATGGACGGCCGGGAGAAGACCCGGAAGACCGACGGGATCCGGTTCGTCGCGGTGTCGTTCCGCCCGCGGAAGGGGCTCCCCGTGGCCGCGCCCGCCGGAGACGGGACGAACGTCACGGGCTTCCTCCCCGAACGGCTGTCCGCCGAAAATGTCCGGATGTATTCGTGGGAATCCTGGGAGACCCCGGTGTACCACACGTACCTGAAGAAGAGCTATTTCATCGTCAAGGAAGCCTTCGCGGCGATGCCGGAGACGGTGTGAGATGAGGATCACGCGCAGGGATTTCCTCCGCTGGGGCGGGGCGCTCGCGGGGACGCTCTCCGCGCCGGGGCCCGCGTTCGGGAAGGGCGGCCGCCTCCGCGTCCCCGTCCTCCTGTACCACGACATCTCCGACGACTTCCGGGACGACTACACCGTCTCGCCCGCCCGGTTCGCGGCGCAGATGGAATGGCTCTACGGCAACGGCTACCGGGCCGTGCCGCTGCGGGAGCTCGCGCGGCTCCCCGGGAACGCGAAGGCGGTCGTCATCACCTTCGACGACGGCTACGCTTCCTTCCTGGAATACGCCTGGCCGCTGTTCCGCGAATACGGGTTCCATAGCACGATCAACGTCATCGGCTCCTCCGTGGGGTCGTACCTGGACGTCGGCGGGAACCGGCCGATGCTCTCCTGGGACGAGTACCGTTACCTCCTGCGGACCGGCGCGGTGGACCTGGGCTGCCACACCTACGGCCTCCACGCCTACACCCACCGGGGCGTCATCGGCGTCCCGGGAAAGCGGCTGGAGGAAGATCTGGAGAAGTTCCGGGAGCTGCTGCGGCGGGAGACGGGCGGGTCCACGGAGATCCTCGCCTGGCCATACGGCCTGTACGAGGCGAAGCATGTCGAGATCGCGAGGCGGGCGGGATTCCGTTATCTCCTGACTTCGGGGGAGGGCGATTTCACCGGGCCCGGCGACCTTTCCGCGATCCCGAGGAAGAACGTGAACGATGGCTACGACATCCATTCCTTCAAGGCGGGCGTGGAGTCATGAAACCGATACGGAAGATCCTGTTCCTTGCCGCGGTTGCGGTCGCGGTCTCCTCCATGGTTCCTGCGGGGGCCGTTTATTCCCAAGCGGCGGACGAGCCCGGCGCCCGCGGCGCTGCCGATACCGACCGGGAGAAGGCGCTCATTCACAAGGAGCGCGGCGACGATTTCCGCGTGCGGAACGATATCGGGGGCGCGGCGGGGGAATACGGGAAGGCGTTGTCGCTGTACCGGGGCTTCCCGCGGGAGGACCGGTTCATGATGGCGCGATATCTTTCCTGGGCCGGCCGGCTCGACGAGGCGATCCGGGAATTGCGGGAGATCCTCTCCGAAGACCCGGGGAACGCCGCCGCTCGGACCCACCTGGCGCGATGCCTCGCGTGGAACGGCAAGCTGCGCGAATCGCTCGAGGAGTCCTCGGCCGTCCTCGCCGCGTCGCCGGACGACAAGGACGCGCTGCTGGCGCGGGCGAGCGCGCTGAAGTGGAGCGGCAATTCGAACGCCGCCGTTTCGATCTACAAGGGGATCCTTTCGAAGGGGGAGGATTTCGACACGCGGCTCGGGCTCTCCCAGGCGTGGCTCTCCGACGGATTTACCCGGGGAGCGAGACAGGGAGCTGCGCTGCTGAAGCCGGAGTTCCCTTACCAGGAAAAGGAGCGCGGCGGCCTGGACAACGAGATCCGGAAGGCGACCCGCCCGGGCGTTGCCGCGGGATACAGCCGCTACGACGACTCGGACGACAACCGGGTGGACCGGTACACCCTTTCCGGGGACTTCTGGACCGGAAACTGGAAGTGGGGCGCCGGATACCTCCACGTCGAGGCCGCCGATCCGTCCCGGGACGTCGAGACCGACGAGCTTTCGCTATCCGCGCAATCGATGGTGACGGAGCGGATCGCAGTGGGGGGCTTTGCCGGGCTGAACCGGGCGTCCGGCGGGAATCCGCGCACCTTCGCGATCGGGGGGGCGAACGCGGAGGCGCGCCTGTTCGACGGGCGGATCGGGGCCGGCGTCGCCCGCAGGTCCTTCGCGGATACCGCCGTCCTGATCGCGAACCGGATCCGGTTCACCGAGGCCGCCGCGCATTTCGAGCACCCGCTGCCGTACCGGTCCACGTTCCGTGCGGGGGTCACCCGCCGGGGCTACTCCAACGAAAACCGGTCGATCGATCTCCAGGGGTTCCTCCGGCACACGTTCGACATGAAGAATCCGCAGCTCGCGGCGGGATACAGGATCCGGTACCTGGATTTCCGGAAGGATTCCGGGGGATTGTACTTCGACCCGAACAGCTACGTGTCCCACCGTGCGGAGGCGTCGATCGGCTGGGAGGCGGGCAGGGCGTACGGCTACCTGGTCCCCTTCTTCGGTTACCAGTCCTACGACAGGAGAGGTGTGACCACCAACGGCACTTTCGGGGGGGCGGAAGGGGCGCTCGGGGTGAACGTCACCGATTCCTTCGCCGTCGAGCTGCACGGGGAAGGGTCGGACGAAGCGGGCGTGACCGCTTCGGGGTTCCGATATCGCCAGTTCGGCGCACGGGTGCGTTGGCGCTTGTAGACCGTCAGCCGGGGAACCGGTCGAAATTCAGGATAAGGAGCGTGAGCATCACCGTATAGACCCAAAGCTTTATGCCGATTTGCCGCCCGAGGATTTCCATTTCGTTTACCTCCTTCTGCCGCATCCTTGCCGGATATCCTTAGAATCCTTTACCGGTTAGAGCCCGGCCGCGGCAGGAAGTTTCCTCCGGCGAAACGATTTCCCCGGGAAACACATCCATTAGTCAAGCCCGGATTCGAATTAAAGGATGGCCTTCAACCTGGGAGGAGGACCGTCCCATGCCTGGAGAAAGTGCCGCCGGCGCCGCGGAAAGACAAGGCGGGAAATTGACCCGTCGCGAAATGTTCGCATCCGCGGCTTTGGCGGCGGCCGGATTCGCGCTGGCCCGGAGCCTCGGGGACGCGCGGACCGCGAAAGCGGCGGATGGCGCATCGCAACCCGTCATCGCGAAGACCGTCCCCCGCACCGGGGAGTCGGTGCCCGCCGTCGGCCTCGGGACGTATCTCACCTTCGACGCGATCCCCGGGGAGCCGCGCGACAACATCCGTGAAGTCCTCAGGCGTTTCCGGGAGGGCGGCGGGAGGGTCGTCGACACGTCGCCGCTGTACGGCACCGGCGAGATCAGCGTGGGCGATTTCGCCACCGCGCTGGGGATCGCGGACGAGCTGTTTGTCGCGGACAAGATCTGGTCCACCGGCAAGTTCCTCGGCGACGACAGCCATGCGCAGGAGAGCCTCGATCAGTCGATGCAGCGGCTGTGGAGGGCGAAGCTCGACCTGCTGCAGGTTCACAGCCTGGTGAACGTCGAGCAGATCGTCCCCGTCCTTCGTCGCTGGAAGCGGGAGGGGATCGTGCGATATATCGGCGTCACCCACCACGAGCTGCCGTACTTCGGACCGCTCGGCGACTGGGTGGAGCGGGGGGAGCTGGACTTCGTCCAGGTCCATTACTCCATCCACACCCGGATGGCGGAGGAGCGCATCCTGCCGGCGGCGGCCGACCGGGGAATGGGGGTGCTGGTGAACATGCCGTTCGAGAAGGCGCGGCTGTTCAAGATCGTCGAGGGGCGCCCGCTTCCGGATTTCGCCCGGGAGATCGGCGCGGAGAACTGGGCCCAGTTCTTCCTCAAATGGGTGGTCTCCCACCCCGCGGTGACCTGCGCCCTCCCCGCGACATCGAATCCCGACCACGAGACGGAGAACATCGGCGCGTTGCGGGGGCCGCTCCCGGACCGGGAGATGCGCGCCCGGATGGTGAAGCACATGGAGACGATCCCCGGGTTCGACCGGCTCGCCTCCATG
>JBFLWB010000170.1 GCA_040758155.1 Thermodesulfobacteriota bacterium | reverse complement strand
AGGTCCGCAACCGCCTGATCAACGCCTACGAAGAAATCATGAGGATGTCGATCTGACCGATCGATAGGAAGCGAGGCCGACGGGGATGCCCAGCATGCTCGACAACGCGATGGACTGGCCGGTCCGGAAGAAAGCGGTCGCCGCGGGGGTGCTCGCCGCCTCGATCGCCCTCGTGGTCCTGGCGTTCTCCTGGTCCCAGCGGGAGGATTACCAGGTCCTCTTCGCGAACCTGTCCGAGTCCGACGCCGGCCAGATCGCGATGAAGCTCAAGGAGATGAAGGTCCCCTACCGCGCCGAGGCGGGCGGGATCCTCGTCCCGTCCGGAAAGGTGTACGACGTTCGGCTTCAGCTCGCCTCCCAGGGGCTTCCGCAGGGCGGCGGGATCGGCTTCGAGATCTTCGACAAGACGGATTTCGGCACCACGGAGTTCGTCCAGAAGCTCAACTACAAGCGGGCGCTCCAGGGAGAGCTCGCCCGGACCATCATGGCGATGGGCCCGGTGGAATCGTGCCGGGTTCACCTCGCGATTCCCGAGCGGACGCTGTTCGTGCGCGAGGGGGAGGAGGAGCGCGCCACCTCCTCCGTGCTCGTGAAGCTCAAGGCCGGGAAGACGCTGTCGGTCAGCCAGGTGGAGGGGATCGTGCACCTCGTCGCAAGCAGCGTCGAGGGGCTCGACTCGAAGGACGTGACCGTCATCGACGCGAAGGGGAACGTGCTGTCGAAGCCCGCGACGGACATCGCCGGCATGAGCGCGGGACAGTTCGAGTTCCAGAGCGGCTACGCGAAGGAGCTCGAGGCGCGGATCGCCTCCATCCTGGAGCCGGTGGTCGGCAAGGGGAAGGTGCGGGCGAAGGTCTCCGCCGAGGTCGACATGAGCCGGGTCGAGACGACCGAGGAGAAGTACGACCCGGAAAGCCAGGTCGTGCGCAGCGAGCAGAAGCAGGTCGAGAAGTCGTCGACCGTCGGCGCGGGCGGCGTCCCGGGCACGGCCTCGAACCTCCCCGGGAAGAAGACCGCCGCGGCGGCCCCGCCGCAGGGCTCCTCCGAGAAGCAGAGCCAGACGGTCAACTACGAGATCACGAAGGTGGTCAGCCGCACGGTCAACTCCCCCGGCGTCCTGAAGAAGGTCACGGCCGCGGTCCTCGTCGACGGCACCTACGTCGCGAAGCAGGGCTCCAAGGAGATGCAGTACGTCCCGCGCAAGGAGGAAGAGATCCGGCGGTACGAGGAGCTGGTGAAGGAGACCATCGGCTTCACGGAGAGCCGCGGCGACCAGGTCAAGGTCGTGAACATGCCGTTCGAGACCGTCCCGGTGGAGGAACCGGCCCCCGAGAAGACGGACTACCTGGCGATGGCGGCGCCCGCCGCGCGATATGCCGTCCCGCTGGTCGCCGTGCTCCTGCTCACACTCTTCGTCCTCCGGCCGCTCGCCCAGTCGCTGGCGTCGTCCGGCGGCGGGAGCTCCCCCGCGTTCCGCGGGACGATCTCCCCCCAGGCCGGCGAGCTCGCCGCGCAGATGGCGCAGGCGCCGAAGGAGCTGCCGGTCAAGGAGCAGGTGACCGAGTGGGCCCGCAAGAACCCGCAGGACGCGGCGAACATCATCAAGGGGTGGATGCGATAAATGGCTTCCCAGCTCAGCGGGCACGAGAAATCCGCGATCCTCCTGAGTCTTGTCGGCGAGGAGGCCGCCGCGGAGGTGCTGAAAAGCCTCGACATGCACGAGGTCGGCAAGATCACGACCCAGATGAGCCGCCTCAAGACGATCAAGAAGGAGACGCTCGAGACGGTGCTGAAGGAGGTCACCGGCATCATCGCGCGCGACGACATCCAGTTCGTCGCCGGCGACGAGTACATCAAGAAGGTCCTCTCGAAGGGGTTCGGCGAGGAGGACGCCTCCAAGGTCATGGAGCGGGCGCTGAAGGACGCCCCCTTCGATTCGCTGCGCTGGGTGGACCCCTGGGCGCTGGCGAACATCCTCATGGGCGAGCATCCGCAGACCGTCGCGTTCATCCTCTGCCTCCTCGAGCCGATCCGGGCGGCGGAGGTGCTGGCGCTGTTCAACGAGGACCTGCGCGCCAACGTGGCGATGCGGATCGCCGTCACCGAGCGGATCCCCGAGACCGCCATCGAGGAGATCCGGGACGTGTTCGACAACCAGGTCGAGATGGGGGTCAGCGCGGCCGGGATCAAGGTCGGCGGCATGAAGACGATCGCGGAGATCCTCAACCACTGCGACCGCTCGACGGAGGAGGCGCTGTTCCAGAAGCTGGAGGAGAAGGACAAGGCGGTGGCCGACTCGATCCGCGAGCTCATGTTCGTGTTCGACGACCTCGTCGAGCTCGACGACCGCTCCATCCAGATGGTGCTGAAGGAGGTCGCCACCGAGGAGCTCTCCCTCGCGCTGAAGACCGCCTCCGACGGCCTGAAGACCAAGATCTTCCGGAACATGTCGCAGCGCGCCTCGGAGATCCTCAAGGAGGAGATCGCGGCGAAGGGGCCGGTCAAGGTCTCCGACGTCGAGAAGGCGCAGCTCAAGGTCGTGGGCATCGCCCGGAAGCTCGAGGCGGAGGGGAAGATCGTGATCGGCGGCCGCGGCGGGGAGGATGTCGTTGCTTAGGGCGACCGTCGTCTCCGGCGACGACGCGACGCGGTTCCAGCTCCCTTCGTTCGAAGGGGCGGAAGGGCCGCGCGCCGCGGCCCGGACGGAGCGGAAGGGGCGCCCGAAGGAGCGGACCCCGGCGGACGTCGAGCGGGAGGCCTACGAGAAGGGGTTCGAGGAAGGACGGAAGGCCGGGGCTGCCGCCGCGGCCCGGGAAGCGGCTCCGCTGCTGGAGGGATTGCGGTCCGCCGCAGCGGGAACGATCCGGCTCAAGGAGCAGATCGCGCAGGAGGCCGAGCCGCAGGTGGTCGCGCTGGCCGTGGCGGTCGCGCGGCGCGTCCTGATCGGCGAGCTCTCCGGGAAGCCGGAGCGGATCGCGGCGATCGTGAAGGAGGCGATCCGCCGGATCGAGCGGGCCGGACCCGTAACCGTCCGGGTGCATCCCGACCTCTCCGCGCTGATCGCGGGGCTCAAGGAAGGCGTGACCGATTTCCAGGCGGAGATCCTTCTGGACGTCGACCCGTCCGTGCCGCCTTTCGGCCCGATCGTCACCGGCGCCACGGAAGAGGTGCTGACCGATGTGGACGAGCAGATCCGCGTCATCATGGACGAGCTGAGGAGCGACCGTGCCGCACGTTGACCTTTCCCACGCGGTGCGGGCCGTCGAGCGGTCCGAGCCGCTCCGCGTCTACGGGAAGATCGTGGAGATCACCGGGCTGCTCATCAAGGCCACGGGGCTCTCGGTCAGCATCGGTGAGGCGTGCGAGATCTTCTCCGGCGGCGGCCCCCCCGTCGAGGCGGAGGTCGTGGGTTTCCGGGACGGGAAGGCGCTCCTGATGGCCATCGGGGATCTTTCCCGGATCAAGCTCGGCGCCCGCGTCCACTCCGTGGGGAAGAAGGTTTTCGTCCGCACCGGGCCGGGCATGATCGGAAGGATCATCGACGGGATGGGAAACCCGATCGACGGGAAGGGTCCTCTCCGCGGCGTCGAGCACCCGCTGTTCGCCGTCTCCCCCGATCCGCTCAAGCGGCGCCGGATCCGGGAGCCCATCGACCTGGGGATCCGCGCGATGAACGGGCTGCTCACCTGCGGGAAGGGGCAGCGGCTCGGGATCATGGCGGGCGCCGGCGTCGGGAAGAGCGTCCTTCTGGGGATGATCGCGAAATACACCGAGGCGTCGGTCAACGTCATCGCCCTGGTGGGGGAGCGCGGGCGCGAGGTCCGCGAGTTCATGGAGCGCAACCTCGGCGAGGAGGGGATGCGCAAGAGCGTCGTGGTGATCTCCACTTCCGAGCAGCCGGCGCTGATGAAGCTCCGGGCCGCGTTCACCGCCACGGCCATCGCGGAGCATTTCCGGGACGCCGGCCACGACGTCCTTCTCTTCATGGACTCCCTGACGCGCGTGGCGATGGCCCAGCGCGAGATCGGCCTCGCTTTGGGGGAGCCGCCGACGACCAAGGGATACACGCCGTCGCTCAACGGCCTCCTGTCGAAGATCCTGGAGCGGGCGGGCACGAAGGAGGGGAAGGGGAGCATCACGGGGCTGTACACCGTCCTCGTGGAGGGGGACGACCTCTCGGACCCCGTCGCGGACGCGTCGATGGCAGTCCTCGACGGGCACATCGTCCTGTCGCGGGAGCTGGCGATGGAGAACCAGTATCCCGCCATCGACATCCTCCGCTCCATCAGCCGCGTGATGCCCGACATCGTGGAACCGGCCCACAAGGAGGCGGCGGCCCGCTTCGGCGAGATCCTGGCGACCTATCGCAAGCACGAGGACATGATCTCCATCGGCGCATACAAGGAAGGGTCCAACCCGAAGGTGGACCGGGCCATCCGGATGATCGACGGGCTCAAGGGATACCTGCGCCAGGGGATGGAGGAGCACTGGAACTACCGGGAAAGCGTCGATCGGCTCCATCAACTCTTCAAGGGGTGCGGCGATGAACCGGCTCGGAACCATTGACAAGGTGCTCCACCTCAAGGAGCGCCGGGAAGAGGAGATCGAGGTCGAGGTCCGGGAGCTGCGCGACGAGATCGCGGCGAAGCAGGTGCGGCTCGGGGGCCTCGAAGGCGCGTACATGGAGACCCTCTCTGAGTTCCGGCGGCGGCAGGCCGACGGCACGCTCCCGCCGCAGGAGATGGGGATCTACCACAGCTACCTCTTCCACCTCCAGGCCGAGATGGACGGGCGGAAGGCGGAGCTCGCCCGCTGCCTTTCGGCGCTCGACGCCCGGCAGGGGGCGCTCGTGGAGGCGCACAAGGAGACGCGGGTCGTCGAGGCGCTGAAGGACCGGCGGATTCGGGAGTTCGCGAAGGAGGAGGTCCGCCGCGAGCGCAAGCGGATGGACTCCCTCTGCCAGGGGCCGTGGGAGCGGCCGTGAGCCTCCGCCGCGCCGCGCGGGCGCTCCTCCCGTTCCTGATCGCGGCGCTTTCCGTTCCTGCCGCGGCCGCCGACCCGGCTTCTCCCGCCGCCGCGCCGAAAGCCGCGGCATCGGCGGAGGCGCGCGCGGCCGCCGCGCCGCAGGCCGACCGGGCGGAGCTGGCCGCGCGGGAGCGCGAGCTCCGGGCGGAGGAGGAGCGGCTGCTCGCCCTGCGGAAAGAGGTCGAAGGGAAGATCGCGAAATACGAGAAGCTGCTCGCCGACGCGGAGACGAAGGGGAAAAAGGAGCGGGAAGAGGGGGAGGCGAAGTCCGACCAGCTCGTGAAGCTCTTCGAGGGGATGCCCCCGGAAGATGCCGCCGCCCGGCTCGAGGCGCTCGACGAAAAGACGGCCTCCTTCATATTGGGCAGGATGAAGGGGCGCAAGGCAAGCAACGTCCTTGCGGTCATGGACCCGAAGCATGCCGCATCGCTGGTCCGCCGGATGGCCGGCGGCGTGAAAAATTTTCCCGCGGAATGATCATTTTTCCCTCCAATGACCTTCCCTCTCCGGTTCCATTCGGGAATTCCCTTTTCGAATCGGCAGTTGGGGTGGATGGCACGATCGTTGAACTATAAGGAGCCATGGAAACCTTTCTCCCGACCCTGACACCGTCCGCAAGCGCTCACGCTTCCGCCGGATCCCCGGCCGGCTCCGCCGTCCAGGGAGACCGGTCCGCGACCGGGGACGCGGACGCGTCCTTCGAGGAGCTGTTCTTCCGGATCCTGACGTTCGGCGGCTCCTCCCGGACGCCCGCGAGCGCGGAACTCCCGGCGCTTTCGGATGGCGAGATCGCGGAACTCCTGGAAGCCGGCGGGGAAGAGATCGCATCCGGCGAAGATGCCGGCGGGGATCCGGTCGCCGCCGGGATCCCTGCGGCCTGCCTGCCTGCCGCCGTGCCGCCGCCCATTCCGGTCTGCGCGGCCCCCGTTTCGGGCGGCGCGACCTCCGTCATGGCCGGCGCGACCGCTTCGGAGAACGTCACGGACCGCCTGCCCGTCGATCCGTCCGCTTCCGGGCTATCCGCGGCGCCGGCCACGGACGCTCCGGCGGAAACGGCCGCCGGGGGGATTCCGCCGCGGTTCCCCTTCGGCTCGTCCATGGACGCGGAAACGCTCCCTGCGCCGCAGGCGGGGGGCGCTACTCCGGAGGCCGTATTTCCGAAGGGCGCCCCGGCAAAACAACCGCCGGCGAACGCCGTCCCGATGGAGTCCGCCGACGCAGGTTCCGCTTCTGCGGGAGATGCGCCGGTCCCGGCCGCGCCGCGCGCGGCAGGGGCGCGGACGGACGCCGCCGCATCCGGGACGTCGACGTTCGGGCTTTCCGCGGAACCGATCGTCGCCGCGGCGAAGGATTCCCCGCAACCGCGGATCGGGCTCTCCGCCGCGCCGCCTCCCGCGCGGCGCGAAGGGGAGCCGCAGGCCGTTCCCGCCGTGTCCGGCGGGAAGCCGTCGATCGATTCGGAAAGCGCGGGCCGGGACATCCTCGCG
>JBFLWB010000169.1 GCA_040758155.1 Thermodesulfobacteriota bacterium | reverse complement strand
TTCACGGTGTTGTCCGTTCGTGCCGGGAAGCTTTTTTTCATGGAACCCAGTCCCTGGTCGAACGTTGCGCAGGAACCGAAGAGGAGCGCGATCATCAGCAGGCCGATCCACCAGCGGCATTTTCCCATGACGACCTCCGTGGAAACGGGTCTTCCGACAACGACATTATACGGCAGGCACGCCAAGGCAGATACCGAGCGAATGGGCCGTGGCGATGGTATCGCCGTCCAGCGGGACGCTCCGCCTCCCCGCCACCGCCTCCTCGAGCGGCACCGTGAGGACCGAAGGCGGCCGGAGCGCCACCATCACGCCCGACGCTCCCTCCATCAAGGCCCGGACGGCCGCGGTGCCGAAGCGCAGCGCCATCAGGCGGTCGAAGGACGTGGGTCCTCCGCCGCGCTGCAGGTGCCCCAGGACGATGGAGCGCGTCTCCTTGCCCGTGCGGGTCGAAATCTCGCCGGCCAGCCATTCGCCGACCCCTCCGAGCCGGATCTCGCTGCCGATCTCCCGTTCCCCCTTCGTCCTCATCGAGCCGCCCTTCGGCGCGGCGCCTTCCGCCGCCACCACGATCGAGTAGCGCCTCCCCATCCGGTCCCTTTCCCGGATCGCCTCGCAGACGACCTCCAGTTCGAAAGGGATCTCGGGGATCAGGATCACGTCCGCCGACCCCGCCACACCGGCGTGAAGGGCGATCCATCCGGTCGTGCGTCCCATCGTTTCCACCACCATGACGCGGTGGTGGCTCTCCGCCGTGGAGTGGAGCCGGTCGAGCGCATCCGTCGCCGTCGATACGGCCGTGTCGAAGCCGAAGGTGAGGAAGGTCGCCGAGAGGTCGTTGTCGATCGTCTTCGGGACGCCGACCACCGGCAGCCCCTTCAGGCAAAGGCGATGGGCGATCCCCAGGGAGCCGTCCCCGCCGATCGCCACGAGGGCGTCGAACCCGTGCCGGCGAAACGCCGCGAGCAGCTCGTCGGACCGGTCCACACCGACGGTCTTTCCGTCCCGCTTCACGGGATACTCGAACGGATTCCCCCGGTTCGTGGTGCCGAGGATCGTTCCGCCCAGATGACTGATCCCGCGCACCCGGTCCCGCGTCAGGGGGATCAGCCCCTCGTCCGGCGTCATCTCGAGAAGGCCGAGGTAACCGTCCCGGATCCCGACGACCTCCCATCCGAGCCGCAGCGCGGAAAGCGTGATGGCGCGTATGACGGCGTTCAATCCCGGCGCGTCGCCCCCGCCGGTGTTCACGGCGATCTTCCGGATGGCCATATCCGCCCTCCCCGCCGGCCTGGTTTTCCTCAATCTTAATTCAGACCGGGCTGTGCGTCATGCAAGAGAATCGTCGGATAACAATGGAAAAACTTTACCCTCCCTTTCCCGGGAATCGCCGCAGGCGGGAAAAAGTTTTCCCGGAACGCGGACCCGCCTGGAGTTCGTGGCTATATCTATCTGAAATAATTAATGAACCTGTTGATGAATCATTGGCATCCAAGTTGCGACAAAACGGATGTTGACGATCCGCACGAGACGCATATTATCGGTTCGACGGGTGCGTCATGAACGATGAGAAGCCCGGAAGGGTGTTCACGGTTTACCGGATGGATTTCGAGCAGCGCACGCAGGAGCCGATCGGGGAAATCCTCGAGCGGAGAAAGTCGATGCGTCAGAACAACCATTTCGGGCTGCTGCAGCTTGCCCGGAAGCTGTTCTCCACTTCCGCGGACGAAGCGGTTCGCATCGGCGTAGCCGACGCTTCGGCCGGCGAGTTCCCCGCAATCCCCAAGTAGCCCCGTCCCGGGGTTCCGCGCATCCGCAAAGCGCGTATACTGTCCAGTGAGCGGCGCCGGTTCCGGCGCCGGGCTTCCATCGCATGGAGGGCATCGTGAAAACGCAGATGCCGTACATCGGCAAGATCTCCTCGGAAATCTTCGACGAGATCATCCTTCCGCAACTGGGGAGGAAGCGCCCGGAGATCCTTGTGGGCCCCCAGCATGGAGTGGATGTGGGAGTGGCCGACCTGGGGAACGGAAAAGTGATGGTCGCCACCACCGACCCGATCTTCGTCGTCCCTCCCTACGGGTGGGAGCGCTCCGGCTGGTTCGCGATCCACATCCTTGCGTCCGACGCCTCCACGTCCGGCCTCCGCCCCACGTACATCACCGTGGATCTCAACCTCCCGCTCTCCATGAACCGGGAGGACTTCGAGGAGATGTGGGCGGTCATGCACCGCGAATGCGAGAAGATCGGGATGGCCATCCTCACGGGGCACACCGGCCGCTACGAAGGGTGCGAGTATCCCATGATCGGCGGGGCAACCGTGATCTGCATCGGGGACGCCGACCGGTACGTGACCCCGACGATGGCGCGCCCGGGGGACGTGGTCGTCGTCACCAAGGGAGCCGCCATCGAGGCGTCCGGGCTGTTCGCGGTGACCTTCCCGCAGAAGGTCGCGGAGCGGTACGGCGAGAAGGTGGCGAGAGAGGCCGAGGAGATCTTCTGGCAGATGTCGGTGGTCGAGGACGCCCTCACGGCGGTGGAGGCCGGGGTGCGCGAGGACGGCGTCACCACCATGCACGACGCGACCGAGTGCGGCGTGTGGGGCGGGCTGTTCGAAATCGCGCTGGCCTCGAAGGTCGGCATGAACGTCGACAAGGGGAAGATCATCGTCCAGGAGAACGTGCGGAAGGTCTGCGACCTGTTCGGGATCGACCCGTATTCGTCCATCAGCGAAGGGACGCTGATCCTCACCTGCCGGCCCCGCAAGGCGCAGGAGGTCCTCCGGCGGCTGGGCGACAAGGGGATCCCCGCCTCCATGGTGGGGGAGGTCGTGGACGCCCGGGAGGGGATGCGCTACTCCGAGGGCGGAAGATCGCACGAGCTGATCCATCCCAAGGTGGATCCCTTCTGGACGGCGTTCGGCAGGGCGGCGTCGGACGGCAGGTAGCGGAGGAAAGGGGGATGGCGCCATGAAGCAGGGCGGCTTCTACGGGGAGATGCGGCGGAAGTCCGACCCGATGTGGAAGCGGATCTCCGCCCACCCCTTCGTGCGGGGGATCGGGGACGGCACGCTTCCCCGGGACCGCTTCGAGTTCTATCTCAAGCAGGATTACGTGTACCTGATCGACTTCAGCCGCGTGTTCGCGATGGCCGCCGCGAAATCCGACGCGCTTTCGGACATGGGGACCTTCGCGACGCTGTTGAACCTGACGCTGAACACGGAAATGGAGCTCCACCGCAAGACGTGCGCCGCGTTCGGCATCCCGGCGGAGGAGCTCGAACGCACGCGCAAGGCCCCGGTCACTTCCGCCTACACCGATTACCTGCTCCGCGCCTGCCACGAGGGCGGCCCCGCCGAGATCCTGGCCGTGCTCGTCCCTTGCGCATGCGGCTACGTGGAGATCGCTGAAGAGCTGAAGGGGCGTGGGCTGCCCGACGACCGGTTCTACCGCGACTGGATCGAGACGTACTCCTCGGCCGAGTTCCGGGAATTCGCCGAATGGCTTGTCGACCGGATGAACGCCCGCGCGGAGGGCGCCTCCGCGGGAACCCGGGAGCGCTGGTACCGGCTGTACGAAATGAGCGCCCTCTACGAATACCTGTTCTTCGACATGAGCTGGAAGATGGAGGAGTGGCCATGAGCGACAGGATCCGCCCGGAAACGTGGCGGCTGTATCTCGTCACCGACGAAAAATTGAGCCGGGGACGGTCCTGCCTGGAAGTCGCGGAAAACGCAATCCGCGGCGGGGCCGACGTGATCCAGCTCCGGGACAAGACTTCCCCCAGCGGCGCCCTGTACCGGATCGCGATGGAGCTGCGGAAGCTCACCCTTTCGGCGAAGGTCCCGCTGATCGTCAACGACCGCCTCGACATCGCGCTGGCCGTCGACGCCGACGGCCTTCACGTCGGCCAGGACGACCTGCCCGCCTCCGTCGCGCGGCGGCTCCTGGGGCCCGGCAAGATCCTTGGAGTATCGACGGAAACGCCCGAAGAGGCGCTCCTCGCGGAGAAGGACGGCGCCGATTACATCGGCGTGGGGCCGATCTTCGAGGCGCGCGGGACCAAGGCGGACGCGGGGGAGCCCAAGGGCCCGGGGATGATCGTCCCGATCCGGGCGAAGTGCCGCCTCCCCGTGGTCGCGATCGGCGGGATCAAGGCGGGGAACGCGCGCAGCGTCATCGACGCGGGAGCGGCGGCCGTTGCGGTCGTCTCCGACATCGTCGCGGCGGACGACGTCGAGCAGGCCGCCCGCAGGTTCAGGGAGATCCTCGGAGCGGGAGGGCGGGGGCGTTGAAAGGGGTCCGCAGGACGGTCGGCGAGACCGGCGAGTTCAACCTGATCGACCGGATCCGGAAGATCCTGCCCGTTTCCCGGAACCGGGAGCTGCGCGTCGACATCGGGGACGACACCGCGGTCGTCGCGCTGGACCGCAGGCGCGCCCTGCTGCTGACCTGCGACATCCAGGTGGAGGGGCGCCATTTCCTGTTCGACCGGACCACGCCGTACCGGGTGGGGCGGAAATCCATGGCGGTGAACCTCAGCGACATCGCTTCCATGGGAGGGAAGCCGACGTACGCGCTGGTCTCGCTGGGGCTCCCCGCCGACCTGCCCGTGGAAAGCTTCGAGCGGCTGTTCGAGGGGATGCGGGACGAGATGCGGGCCTACGGGGCCTACGTCATCGGCGGAAACCTGGCGAGGACGCGGGAAGAGCTGGTCGTCGACGTCACCCTGCTGGGGGAGGCCGAGCTTTCGAAGGTGCTGACCCGCGACGGCGCGCGGCCCGGCGACCGCATCTTCGTCACCGGGACGCTGGGGGCTTCCGCCGCGGGGATGGAGGCGCTCCGGATCTACGGGAAGAAGGTCCCCGGGAAATACCGGGAGCTGGCGGACCGCCACGTCCTGCCCGTCCCGCGCGTGGGAATGGGTCAAAAGATCGCCCGGTCGGGCGTCGCCTCCGCAATGATCGACCTGAGCGACGGCGTGGCGGGCGACCTGTACCACATCTGCGAGCGCAGCGGCGTGGGCGCGGAGATCCGGGAGGAGCTGCTCCCGCTGCCGGAGCGGATCGCGGAGATCGCGGAGAAGTCCGGCAGGTCCGTCCTCGACCTCGCGCTGCACAACGGGGAGGATTACGAGCTGCTGTTCACCGTCCCTCCCGGCGCGCCGGAGCGGAAGATCCGGGCGCTGCCCGGGAATACGGGCATTCCCGTCACGGAGATCGGAAGGATCGTCGACCGGCGGGAGGGCTACTGCCGGGTGGATGCCGCCGGGAGGAAGACCGCGCTGAAGCCGTCCGGCTGGGACCATTTCCGGGAGGAGCCGGGAGGCGGGAAAAGGAGAAAGGGAAAATGAAAAGGGCGCTGACCATCGCCGGGTCCGACAGCGGGGGAGGCGCCGGCATCCAGGCCGACCTGAAGACGTTCATGGCCTTCGGCGTCCACGGGATGTCCGTCGTCACCGCCCTCACGGCCCAGAACACGCTGGGCGTGCAGGGGATCTTCGACGTCTCCCCGGACTTCGTCCGGAAGCAGATCCAGAGCGTCATGACGGACATCGGGACCGACGCGGCGAAGACCGGGATGCTGGCGAACGCCGCGATCGTGCGGGCGGTGGCGGAATCGGTCCGCAAGTACAAGATCCCCAACCTCGTCGTCGACCCGGTGATGGTCGCCAAGAGCGGCGATCCGCTCCTGACGGAGGAGGCGCGCAAGGCGATCCGCGACGAGCTGCTCCCCCTGGCGGAGATCATCACCCCCAACCTTTTCGAGGCCGAAGCGCTGCTGGAGCGGAAGGTCCGCACCATCGACGCGATGAAGGAGGCCGCGCGGGAGCTGGCGGAATTCGGCTGCCGGTGGGTGGTCCTCAAAGGGGGAAGCATGGACATCGAGGGGAAAGCGGTCGATGTCCTTTGCGACGGGGAGGATCTGGTCCTGCTGACCTCGCCGTGGATGAAGTCCCGGAACACGCAGGGGACCGGCTGCACCTTCGCATCCGCCATCGCGGCGGGCCTTGCCAAGGGGCTCCCCGTTCCGGACGCCGTCCGGCGCGCCAAGGAATACGTCACCGAGGCCATCCGGAGCGGCCCCGCGATCGGCGGCGGCCACGGCCCTGCCAACCACCTGGCCGGGGTCCACAGCAAGTGGTGAAGGATCCGCGAATCCTCTTGAAACCGACCACCGATCGGTAGGAACATCAATAATAGACCCCGTCCCGTCGAACCTGTAGACAAACCCGAACCGGATGCACGAGGAAGGAGGTGGCCGTAAAGAGTCGCCGGTCGTTTTCCCGTCTTTAATGATCGTCACGGCGATGTGAACCTTGGAGCGGGAGGCGCATATGGGTGACGGCAGAAAGGACAGGAACAAGGGAAGGGCAGGGATCGACCGCAGGGATTTCCTGAAATACGCCGGCGCGGCGGGCACGGCATTCGCCTTGAGCGATTTCGCCATTCCGGAGGCCCGGGCCGCCGAAGCGAAGAAGGCGGGCCCGAAGGGCAAGGTCCACGTGCTCGCCTGCAACGAGAAGACCTCTACGGACGGTTACTGGGACAACTCCACGCCGCCGGTCCTGACGATCAAGTCGGGCGACACGGTGTACGTGGAAACCGGCACGCACCTCATGAGCCGGATGAAGCCGGGAGCCGACATCAATGACTGGATGACCTGGTTCAAGGAGGTCATCGACAAGACCCCGGAGACCTACTTCTTCCCGGACGAGGTCACGGGCGCCCAGAAGATCCGCAAGGGGGCGGGCCACCATCACCTGACCGGCCCGATCTACGTCGAGGATGCCGAGCCGGGCGACTTCCTGCAGG
This sequence comes from Thermodesulfobacteriota bacterium, assembly GCA_040758155.1. Lineage (NCBI taxonomy): Bacteria > Pseudomonadati > Thermodesulfobacteriota > Thermodesulfobacteriota bacterium. The sequence goes on along the minus strand of JBFLWB010000169.1, from coordinate 782 downwards.
TCGAACTTCTCGATATCGATCCCGGCCCCTACGGCTTCAACCTGAACCCGGAGACCTCCTTCGTGAACCTCGGCCTCCTGAAGGAGGATTACCCGAAGGGAAAGGTCCGCTGGTACACCGTGAACCGGAAGGACTGGACGTTCGAGTTCCAGCCGGGAATCAAGATCCCCGTGCGCCCGTTCCCGGGGACGATCGGCGTCGAGCTGCCCGAGAAGGGGATGTGGAGCAACGTGCCCCCCGGCCGGCACGGCGGCAATCTCGACAACAAGGACCTGATCAAGGGAACCGTTCTCTACCTGCCGGTCTGGGTGAAAGGCGCGGGATTCAAGACCGGCGACTCCCATTTCGCCCAGGGGCACGGGGAGATCAACCTGAACGCCCTGGAAGGGTTCTTCAAGAACTTCACCCTGCGCTTCACCGTGAGAAAGGATCTGGGCAAGCTGATCGACTGGCCCGTGGGGTCGAGTCCGACCCATTGGATCATGATGGGGATGCATACCGACGCCTACAAATCGTGCCAGATGGCGGCGCGGCAGGCGGTCTCGTTCCTGAACAGACACTACGGAATGGAGCCGATGGAGGCCTACGCTTTCTGTTCCCAGGCGGTCGACTTCCACGTGACGCAGCTCGTTGATTATACGATCGGGATCCACGCGATGATTCCCAAGGGCTGCTTCGTCGGAAAGCAGTATGCGGGAAAGAACGGCCTCCTGATCCCGAAACAGGCCTGACGGACGGGAGCACCACCTGGCGACGGCGGAGGGGAGGATCCTCCGCCTGCG
>JBFLWB010000168.1 GCA_040758155.1 Thermodesulfobacteriota bacterium | reverse complement strand
CCCCTCCGATTCTGAATTAGTTGACGCCCGCACAGTACAAAGCGACCGGAAAGCGAACGGCTTTCACCCCCTCCCTGTTTATTTTCCATACCGGATCGACCCGGCAATAGCTTCATAAATGCGAATATCCTGAATCATACAAAGGGCGAAAACGGATAACAAGACCGTAAATCCACCCCGGGCGGTATTTTCCGGGGGACCGGTCTTTACGTCTGCCGCCTGCGGGCATGCACCCGCCGCAGCGCCTCCTCGTGCCTGCGCAGGTCGTCTTCCGTCTCGAGTATCAGGGGAGGAACCTCCACGGGGCGCCCGTCGTCGCCCAGCGCCACCATGACGAAATAGGAGGTGTTGGTGTGGGTAGTCTTCCCCGTCCGCAGCTCCTCCGCCTCGACGCGGACGCCCACCTCCATGGAGGTGCGCCCCACGTAGTTCAAGGAAGCGTACAGGGTCACGAGGTTCCCCACGTAGACGGGGGCGTGGAAATCGAAGCGGTCCACCGTCGCGGTGACGCAGTTGCGCCCCGAGTGGCGGATCGCCACCGCGCCGGACGCCGAGTCCGCCAGCTTCATGATGTTCCCGCCGTGCACGTTCCCCGAAACGTTCGCGTCCAGCGGCGTCATCATCTGGGCCATCACGATACGGGATGCGGAAACCGGCTTCCCTTTCATCGGATCCCCTTCCTTAATATATTCGGATGCGTGATTATCGGGCCGGCTGCGGAGCGCCCTGCACTTCGGGGCGCTGCCGGAGATAGCCGTCCAGCTTCCGGCTCGCGGGGAACTGCCGCCGCGTTTCCCGAAGCACCTCGTCCGCCTCGGCGAACCGGGACTGCCGGTCGAGCAGCTCGGCGAGGAACAGCTGCCCGCGCTCCTGCGCTTCCGGCGCGCGTTCCTTCTCGAGGCACGCGCGCTGAGCGGCCTCCGCTTCCTTGAGCCGTCCACGTCCGGCCAGGGATCGGGCCTCGTCGCAGACCGATGGCGCAGCCGCCGGCGCAGCGGCCCGTTTAGCCATTGCCCGGCCCTCCATGCCCGCCGCTACGCCCGCAACGGCCTCCTCTCCTCCTTTTTCCGTCCGGGCGCCGGATCCCGCCCGCTTCTCCTCCTCCCGGAATGCAAGCGCCGCGTCCGCCCGCGAAGGGGGGGCCGGCTCGGCGGGAGCCTCCCGGGGCACCGAGGGCGAAGGCGCTGGTACGGAAAGAGTCGATTTCCCGAGGGATTCGTCGGAAAATCGCTCCGAAGCGCCGACAGGAGCCCGTTCCTCACGGAGGGGGTCGCTGCGACCGGCTTCCTCCCGCGCAACCGGTTTCGCGGCCTCCTTTTTCTTCTCCGGCAGGGCCGGGGGGGGGACGGGCGACGCCTTTTCGGCGGTCGCGGTCGTCGCGGAGGGCGGAGGCGCGAGCGGAACCGCCGTCCTGGAAAACGGATCCACCCCGGTCTGCCGGACGACCAAAAGGAGCAGCGCCGCTGCGGCGGCCGCGGGGAGGAAATACGGCAATCCCCTGCGCGCCCATCCGCGTTTCGGCCGCACGATTTCCGCCGGAGCGCCTTTCCCCGCATCGAGCCGTTCCATGACCCGGCGGTTGAAACGGTCCCAGTATTCCGGCCCCGGGTCCGGAACGCCGACGCTCGAATCGATGCCGGCGAGACGATCCAGGACGGCGGAGCACTCCGCGCAGCCGCGAAGATGCTCATCCACCCGGGCGCGGTCGGCGGACGAAAGCTCCCCGTCGTGGTACGCGGCGAGCATCGGCCGTATCTCCCTGCAATCCTTCACTCCCTTTCCCCCCGTCCCTTCCCCAGAAGGGCGGCCAGCCTCTCCCGGGCGCGGGAGAGGCGGGACATCACCGTCCCGGCCGGCACCCCCGTGGACTCCGCGATCTCCGCGTAGGAGAGCCCCTCGACCGCCCGGAGCACCAGCACCGTGCGCAGCTCGGGCGGAAGCCCGGCCATCGCTCCCGCGACCCGCTCCGCCTCCTCCCCCCGCTCCGCCGCCGCCGAAGGGTCCGGCGAAGGATCGACCGGCTCCGGGGCCTCCTCTTCCGGCACCCGGGGTACGCCCACCTTCGCGTCGCGCAGCACGGACAGGCTCGTGTTCCAGGCGATCTTCCGGAGCCAGGGCGCGAAAGGCCTCGACGGGTCGTAGGAGGAAAGGGACCGGAAGAGGCGCACGAACGTCTCCTGGGCGGCGTCGTCCGCGTCGGCAGGATTCCCGGTCGCCGACCAGCAGAGGCGGTAGACCGTCTGCCGGTGGCGCGTCATCAGCGTCTCGAACGCCGCGCGGTCGCCCTTCGCCGCCCGCCCGGCCAGCCGCTCGTCCTGTTCTTCGAGCCGGTCCGCTCCCATCCCATAACCTCTATACCATACGTTCCCGGGATTTATTCCCCCCCGGGGCACCGGGCGGGAATAAAAGACGCGGAAAGCGGGTATATGCGGCAGGAAACGAAGCGCACATCCCGAGAGGAACGGAGGAATCGCATGAAAAAGATCGCGGCCGCATTGCTCGGATTCGCCTTGCTGGCGGCGCCCGCGGCGGCGCCCGCCTCGGCAACCCGCCTTTCCATGGAGGTCCGGCCGGAGAACCGGACGATCCTGATCCCGGGGCCCGGCGACGGGACGGTTCAGATCCAGGTGATCGCGCCCGACGACGCGGTCCCGCGCGACCGGCCAAACGTCAACCTTGCGCTGGTCATCGACCGCAGCGGTTCCATGTCGGCCGCCCGCAAGCTCGACTTCGTGAAGACGGCCGCCCATCGACTCGTGGACATGATGGGGCGCGAGGACGTCCTGTCCATCGTGACCTACGACGACCGGGTGTCGGTCCCGTGGCCCGCGCGCCGCGTGGACGGGAACCGCGAGGAGCTCCACCGCATCATCGAGGGGCTCTATCCCGGGGGGAGCACCTTCCTTTCCGGCGGACTTGAAGAAGGGTTCCGGCAGGCGTTGCGCGGCCGGCGCGGCGGATATCTCAACCGGGTCCTCCTGCTGTCCGACGGGCTGGCCAACGTCGGCGTGACGGGGCGAGGCGCGCTCCGGGAGATCTCCTCGGGCATGGCGCGCCGGGGCGTCTCGGTGTCCACCTTCGGCGTCGGCAACGATTTCGACGAGGAGCTGATGGCGGGGATCTCCGCGGCGGGCGACGGGAACTACCGCTATCTCGGAGACCCGGAAGGGATCGTTGCGGCGCTGTCCGACGAGCTCCGCATTGCGTCGCGGACGATCGCCTCCGAAGTGGAGATCGTGATCCGGCTGCGCAGCGGCTGCCGGTTCGGCTCGGCGCTCGGGCGCGAGTGGCGGCAGGCGGGCGATGCCTACGTCATCCGGCTGGGCGATCTTCCCGCGGGCGAGCGGAGGACGGTGTTCGCGAGCCTCAACGTGACCGGCGACCGGACGGGCGTCCTCGAGGTCGGCGAGGTGGCGCTGCGCTACCGCGATCCGGCCACGGAAAAAACCGTGACCGCCGCCCCGAAGGCATTCTCCCTGGAGCTGGTGCGCGACGAGCGCATCTACCGGGAAGGGTTCGACCGCTCGGTCCAGGAGAAAAAGGCGGTGGCGCAGTCGAGCGTGCTGGTGCAGGAAGCGGCCCGGCTGGCCGACGAGGGGAAGAAGGATCAGGCGAAGGAAACGCTCGGAAAGGCGGCGGCAGGGCTCGCCGCGGCGCCCCCGTCTCCCGCCGTGAAGGCCGAGATGGAGCGCGCCGCCGAGTACGGGAGCCGGCTCGACGCGATGACCGACATGAGCACGGAGGAGGCGAAGGGAATCCAGAAGGAGATCAAGTACCGTTCACACCGCCAGCTCCGGGAGCGGTAGGCGCCAGGGTGACCGTCGCCTTGGCCACCAGCTTCTCCGCGCCTCCCCGGACCGCGTAGACTTCCGACTCCGCCACGGAGAGCGTCCTGCCGGACTTCAGCACCGTCGCCCGGCACCGGATCCGCTCTCCGACGGCGGGCCGGAGGAAATTGATCTTGAACTCCGCCGTCAGCACCAGGAATCCCGCCGGCACCAGCGTCCCGGTCGCCCCGCCCGCCGTGTGGTCCGCCAGCGTCGCCTGCACCCCGGCGTGAACGAAGCCGTCCTGCTGCAGATGCTTCGGCAGGATGTCGATGTGCGTCTCGCACCATCCCGGGCCCAGGTCGTCGAGCACCAGACCGATGTCCGCCACGAAACGGGACTTCCGGATGATGTCCGTGGCATGTTCCCGGTACTGCGGATTCTGCGGTTTCATGAAAACGCTCCTCCCATCCATCTAACTAATGGAAACGGCCGGCGCCGTCAACGAGGAGCGCTTTCCGTGGAGAGCGGGGCCCGCCGCGTCCGTGCGGCAAGCCCCACCCCAAAGTCAGCAGGTCTTGCCCGACTCCTTCCCCTTGGACCATTCCTTGATCCATTCCTCGTGCCGGTGCTTCATCTCCTCGGGAGGAACGTCCTCCTTGTGCGTCGCAAGGGTCCAGCAATAACCGTACGGGTCGCAGACGGTCCCGCAACGGTCGCCCCAGAACATGTCCTTGAGCGGCTCCTTGACGGCGGCGCCTGCGTCGACGGCTTTCTTGTATGCCTCGTCCACGTCCTTCACGTAGAGATAGATCCCGTACGGCGAGCCCCCGAGCGTCTCCGGCGACTTGTTGCCCATTTCCGGGATCTCGTCGGCGATGAAGTACTTCGAGTCGCCGATCTTGAGCTCCGCGTGCATCACGCAACGGCCGTCCGGGCCGTGGACCCGGTAGTACTCCTCGGCGCCGAAGGCCTTCTTGTACCAATCGATGGCCTTCGCGGCGTCCTTGACGGTCATGCACGCGGTGATGGAATGGTACCCTTCCGGTATCGGTTTCACCGCGACGGAAAGCTTCCTGGCTTTTTCCATCATCCATACCCCCTTTTCCTCCCGTCGCGCGCGACCCGTCGCGGCGGGACGGAACCCCATGGCCGATTTATTACGCACTTTTATTGCATGATTTTGTGATGAATCCGGAATCGGCGCGGTTTCCTTCCGGCGACACATTTTCCATAACCGGTTAAAATCTCAAGAGATGCGCGAACGGGTGCCCCATTGAAGCTTCGATTCGGCCTCGACGACCGGATGCCCGCGGCGGTAACGGCGTCCTATGCCCTGCAGTGGCTGGCGCTGTCGCTTCCGTTCGTGGTCATCTCCGGAACGATCGCCGCCGATCATCACGCCCTGGACCCCGGTTTCCGGACCGTCTACCTGCAGAAGGCGGCGTTCGCGGCGGCGCTGTTGACGCTTGGACAGGCGTTCTTCGGGCACCGGTTGACGCTGGTCGCCGGCCCGGCCTCGGCGCTTCTGCTCGGCATCCTGGGGAGCCGGGCGACGCCGGACGCCGTCTACACGGCGGCCGGGCTCTGCGGCGCGCTCCTCGCGCTCCTGTCGGCGGCCGGACTTTTCGACGTCTTCCGCGGAGTCTTCACCCGCCGGGTAACGGCGACGGTGGTCCTTCTCATTGCCTTCACTCTGGCTCCTACGATCGCCCGTCTTCTTGCGGGCGGATCCGCCGGTACGCCTTCCGGCCGCCTCGCCTTCGCCGGGCCTTTCGTCTTCGCGCTCTTCCTCGCGCACCGTTTCCTGCCGGCGGCCGTTCGGCCGTTCCTCATCGTCGGCGGGATGGCGGCCGGAGCCGCGGCGTTCTTCGGGATGTTCGGGACCGGCGAAGCCGCGGGCGCCGGCGGCCGGCCGGCGGCGCTGGCGCCGTTTTTCTCCGGATTGACCCGGCCGGAATTCGATCCCGGAACAATCGTGTCGTTCCTGTTCTGCTTCCTCGCCTTCACCCTGAACGAGATCGGCTCGATGCAGGGATTGAAACCGCTGCTGCGCCCGGACGGGATGGAGCGGCGCACCCGGAGAGGAATGACCGTCGCGGGAATCGCGAACGTCGTCGCGGGGGCCCTCGGCGTCATCGGTCCCGTCGATTACACGCTGAGCCCCGGCGTGATCGCCGCCAGCGGCTGCGGCTCGCGGTTCCCCCTGGTTCCCGCGGCCGTCCTGCTCCTGCTGGCGTCGTTCTCCCCCGCGGTCCTCGGGGCGGTGGGGGCAATCCCGCCGACGGTGATCGGCGGGATCCTCGTGTACACGCTCGCCGGACAGGTCGCCGCCGGCATGATCGCCGCTTTCCAGGACGGGTCTTTTCGGTTCGAGGACGGGCTTGTGATCGGGCTTCCGCTCCTGGCGGGAACGGTCACGGCGTTCCTGCCCGCGGCCGCGCTCGAGGGAATCCCCGCGATGCTGCGCCCGGTCGCCGGGAACGGGTTCGTGGTGGGGATCGTTACGGTACTTGTTCTTGACCGTCTCTTCCGGGAGCGTCAGGCTGGGTAGATCTCCCTGAGCCGGTCCATGAGGAGATGGAACTCCTCGTGCTTGCCGCGGCCGATCCGCTCCTCCTCGATCCGCTCGAATTCCCCGACGAGAGCTTCCTGCCGCTCCTTCCCGAGGACGGCATCTACCCGGGGAAGAAGCTCCCGGTCCTCGCGGTCGATGTGCGACCGCAGCAGTGCGATGTATTTGCGCGCGTTGCCGACGAACCGGTTCACCGCGGGGCCGTCCCCTTTCCGGGCAGCGGGAAAAGCCTCTTCCATCCCCCGGATGAAGGACCGGCCGTTCCGGTGATCCGACAGGAGGGACGCGACAAGTTCCCGCTCTTCCCGCCCTCCGGCCTCGGCGATCCCCGGGAAGAGGAAGTCCTCCTCCTTCCCGTGGTGGCAGGTGTCCACGAAGACCTTCAGGAACTCCAGGATCCTCTCGATGTGCCCGGGATCGGGATACGTCCCTTCCTGCAGCCGGTCGCAGATCCTCTCCAGGATGCCGAGCATGATCCCGACCCCGGCATGCTCCTCTTTCAGAACCGTTGCAGGCGTCATGTTCCTCTCACAACCGTGGGGCAGGAAACGGTCGAATCCGCCTGGGCCGGACGGCGGTTCCCTCCGCGGGCCCGGCCCAGGTCATGCGTATGTCACGCCACTCGTTTCGAAGAAGCCTTGGGGGAAGCCATTGCGCCGGCGAATCCGTCCCGGATGAGCGGTCCTTCCTGGCCGGTACGCTTAGCGAGCGTCTGGATCGCCTCGGCGCATTTCGTGTGCAGCGGCTCCCACGTCTTCATCTGGCCGTGGTACCCCTCCACGTGCTCCTCTTCGAGGATCGGCTTCCCGCACATTCCGCAGATATATGGGTTCGCCATGTCCGTGCCTCCTCCGCTTTTTGGATGCCCCCGGCAGCGGGAGAGGTCCGTCTCCGCGGATTTTTTCCGCCGCATGTAATGACCCGCGCGAATATCTCTCGCGCGGAAGCCCGTCCCTTGCGTTCCGGCAGACCGGTCAGCCCGAAATTAATGGCATCGTTGGGCACCCGCGACGCCGCCCAGCGCCTGCATGGGCCATTGATCGATACAAAAAAAGCGGCGGGGACCGTTCCGGACCCCGCCGCCCGAGCGCCGGTCATTCCCGACTAGTCATCCCTATCCCCGCCGAAGAAAAAGTCGTCATCATCGAAAAAGAAGCCACGGTTGAACGGATCGAAGACGAACGGATTGGCGAGAAATGGATTGACGAGGAACGGATTGGCGATGAACGGGTTGACGACAAACCGATTGGCGATGAACGGATTGACGCCGAACCCGTTGAAGCCGTCATCCCTCTCGAAATCTCCCGCAAGAGCCGCTGCCGACGTCGATGCGACAAGGAACGCCGCCAGCAACAGTATGTTTATCTTGCGAGCCATGACATCACCCCCTTTGATGCTTACGGCTTTCTAAATACTCGCCGGCCAGTCTTCTACACGCCTAGTCGAGCAGGTCCTCCAGATCGAACACATCGCCAAGGTCGAACAGGTCTTCCAGATCATCGAAATCGTCGTCGTCCTTGTCCATCTTATTGTTGTGGTCGTCCATATCCATCTTCTTGTGGTCGTCTTTATCACCCGCAAGAAGCACCGACGGCGTCGACGCGGCGAAGATCGCCACGAATAACAATATGAGAATTTTGCGAATCATCTATATCACCCTCCTCATTGCGCACGCTTTTATCTCCACACTATCTCCACGTACTCCGAGATAATGAATGCGACTCACCTTGAAACCTATGAATGAAATCGCTCAAGGGAAGTTTCGTTATCAAGAAAGATACTTGTCGAACCATCTCGGGAACCACCAGTGATTCCTGCGGGGAAATACTATTTAACCGTTGAATAATCAGCCGATATGAAAAAAGCGACGGGATTTTTTGTTCCCCCGCCGCCCGTCCTTCCGCCCCGGTCACCCCTCCCCGTGTCGTCTTGTCGGCCGGGGCGGAAGAGGCACATCTACCAGCAAGCGTCAGTCGTCGAAGAACCCGTGGAAGAACGCCTTCTTGAAGAAGAAGTCTTCGAACGGATCATCGTCGAAGAAGAACTTGCGGTCGAATTTGTCGAACTTGAAGTCGTCCTTTTCGAACTTCTCGAACTTCTTGTCGTCGACGAACTTCTTGTCGTCGAACTTCTCGAAGCCCCCCGCAAGAAGCACCGCAGGCGTCGACGCAGCGAACACCAACGCCAGCATCATTATGAGGATCTTGCGAGTCATGACGTCACCCCCTTTTTACACACGTCTCTCAAGAGTTGACGAACATGATTCCCCCAGTTATTAGGAAGGAAATTGATTAACAGCAGTTTCAATTTCAGGAGCGATTCTCGGGATCGGCCCCCGGGATTCCCATCCCATCATAACCCCGGGCCGCACTGGGGATAAATCACAAGAAAAACAGCGAGTTACATGAAGGAACCCGAAGGTCGCCCCCGTTCCGGGCGATTGAATATAAAAAAAGTTACCCGTGACAGAGCTTATCCGCCAGCTTCGGCCTCCGCGACCTGGAATTCCACGTCCGACCCGCTCCGGATCAGCTTCTTCACCGCGCATTCCCCGATCGATTCGAGGATCGCGTCGCGCTGCTCCCGGCCGATGTGCGGCGGAAAGGATACCGTGGTCACGATGCGCCCCGGCATGGCGGGGTTGGCCGCCTTCACCATGGGCTTGAGCTGGATGTCGATGCCGGCGTCGGAGATCCCCAGCTTTTTGCAGGCCTTGATCGCGTACACGCCGGCGCAGCCGGCCAGCGCCGCGTAGGTCGCCTCCAGCGGATTGACCAGGGAGCCGTCCGTCGCGTAGGAGATCGTCTTGTCCCGGTAGGCAACGTCGATGCGGGGAGTCCCGTTGAGGACGAGCCGGTACATGGCTACCTCCCCTTCCCGCGGGCGGATTTCCCTTCCGGGGTCACGCGGGTCCTGCCCGTGCGCCCGAGGCGCGCGGTATCGTCGACGGAAGTGAACCGGCCGGGGCCGTTGTCCCCTCCCTTCCAGATGAACCCGCTCCCGCCGCTGATCAGCCGCTGCGGCTTCTTCCCGCACTTGGGGCATTTCGCCACCGGCTTGTCGCTGATGGCCTGGTCGCGCTCGAACCGGTATCCGCAGGAACCGCATTCGTATTCGTATGTGATGAGCATCCTTCCTCCAATCCGGCGATATCAACATGTATTGTAACGCAACGCCGGGTGAGGAGGAGGCGGTGATAAACTCAAACTGGACCGATACCAGGGGGAAGTTCCCCGTCATCCCGGGAGGCGAACGATGCGAAGGCGATTCCGCCCCGTGCTCCTGCTGGTCGTCGCCGGCCTTCTTGCCGGTCACTCCCTTGCCTGGGCGGCCCCGCCACGCTCCATGCGCTTCCACAAGCAGGTGGCGATGGACAGGCAGGGATTCGGCATCGAAGCGTTCCGCCTGCTGGTCCCGGAGAAATGGCGCTTCCAGGGCGGCGTCACCTGGGACATGCAGAAGTTTCCGCCCCTGGCGACCATCGCCTTCAAGGCCGCAAGCCCCGACGGCCGGTCGCTCTTCGAGCATTTCCCCCACGAGAACTTCTTCTGGTCCCAGGATCCCAACCTGCAGATGTCCTACGCCCGGACCGGCACGGAGATAATGGCGCCCGTGAGCGCCGTCGATTTCCTCCGCAACGTCTTCCTGCCGCGCCACCGCAAGGACATCGGCGACCTGAAGGTGCTGGAAAGCGCGGCGCTGCCCGAGCTGGCCCGGAAGACCCGGGAGATCGCGGAGCACCAGATGGCCCTCTTTCACACGATCTCGCCGTTCACCTTCCGGTTCGAACTCGCCTCCGACGCGGGGCACCTCCGGGTGCAGTACCGCAGGCAGGGGCGCGTGATCGTCGAGGAGCTGACCGTGGCGGTCACCCGCATGACGGCGTACCTGCAGGGCATGTACGGGCCGGTGACGTCGGTCACGTGGATCACCCAGGTCAACAGCTTCCAGGCGCCGGCCGAGGAGATGGCAGGCCGGGCGCCGCTGTTCCGTGTGATGCTCGACAGCTACCTGGAAAATCCGGCCTGGGCCGAGGCGGGCACCCGCCTGGCCGCCACCGTCACCCGGGAGCAGCTTCGACACCAGCAGGCCGTATTCGACCGGATGCAGCAGATCCGGCGCAGCCAGCAGGAAGTCAGCGACATGATCGTCAAGGGATATCGGCAGCGCAGCGCGGCGCAGGACCGCATCTTCGACAAGTACAGCGAGGCGGTCCGCGGCGTGGACACCTACCGCGACCCGGTGAACGACCGGGAGATCCAGCTACCCACCGGCATGCGCAATGCCTGGACCGACGGCAGCGAATACGTCTTCAGCGACCAGAGCGATTTCAACCCCAATGTCGGCAGCAACAAGAACTGGCAGAGGATGGAGAGGAAGAGGTAGAGGATCCACGTGACCCGACTTTACGACGAACGGTGCGGGAAGCTCCTGGAGCTGGCGGAGAGCCTCGGGAAGAATCGGGCGCGGATCGCCCGGGAGGCGGCCCGCGACCTGCTGTTCACCGTCAAGGACAGCGAGACGGAAGTGGGCGTCACGATCTCGCGGCTCAGGATGTTCCCCGACGCGAGGCCGATCCTCGAAGGAAGGCGTCCCCTCGGCGGAGAGGGCTCCTCCGTTTCCCTCATGCTCTCCTACAACGGCAGCTCCTGGCTCAACACCGCGATCGCGTCGCTCTACATGGCGGGGAATCGCGTGAACGTGAAATTCTCCTCGAAGGGATCCGGCCTCTCCGCCCTCACGGAGTCGCTCTACCGGCCGATCTTCGGAGACGACATCCGTTTCACGCGGGAGAGCGGGAAGGAGTTTTTGCGGCGGTCGCTGGAGGATCCCGGCGTCTCCGCCGTGATCGCGTTCGGCTCGGACGAAAACATCCTCCCCTACGAGAAGGCGTTCCGCGAAAGCGGAAAGAAACTGGTCTTCGAGGGACCCGGGCAGGATCCCTTCATCGTGTTCCCCGACGCGGACCTCGGCCTTGCCCTCGAGGACCTGTTGGCCTCGAAGTTCTCCTACTCCGGACAGACGTGCATCGCCCCGAAAAGGATCTTCGTCCACCGCTCGATCTACGAAGAGTTCCTCGCGCGGTTCGAAGAGCGCGTCCGCGCGCTCGTCGCCGGCTCCCCGGAAAACGCCCGGACGGACGTCTCCCCCGTGGCGAGCTCCCTGGCGGTCGCGCGGATCCGGGAGCAGCTCGAGGAGTCGGCGGCGATGGGTGCGAAAATCGTCTGCGGCGGCGGGATCGAGGGGAACCTGATCCATCCCACGATCGTCCGGGACGCCACGGACGGCATGTTAGGCATGCGGGAGGAGGTCTTCGGCCCCGTGGCGTTCACCTCTCCCTTCGATACGAAAGAGGAGGTCGTTGCCCGCGCGAAGGCCCACAAATACGGGCTGCGCGCGGCGCTCTTCGGCGGGAAGGAGGCGGCGGATGCGGCGAAGGAGCTGGCGGGCGAGGATTACTGCCATCCGGTCCCGGCCTACACCTTCGGGAGGTTCGGAACGATCGCGCTGAACATCCCCCGCGAGGAGTCCTGGCGCGGCGCCTTCGTGATCAAGGCCATCGGGGGCTACGGATACTCCGGCTGGATCTGGGAGACGGCGGGCGGAACGTTCCGGATCAAGCAGGGGCCGAAGCTGCTGAGCGTCGAGACTTCAATGCCGTAGCGGGGGATGCGCGTTTCCGGCCGCATCCCCCGTTTCGTTTTCAGCCGGGACCGGTCACGGCGCGCAGGAATACGAGTGCTCCCCGTTCTTGACGGCGCTCTTGCACGGGAACTTGAAGAAGAGGTTGCCGACGTCCCTGTTGGCGCTGATGTAGTGGCACGACACATAACCCGGCGCCGCCGTGCTGTTTGAGGAGTATATGAACACGTCGAAGTTGTTCTGGTTGGCCGTCATCGCCGACGGGCCGTAATTCGCCTTCACCCACCCGTCGTCGATCTTCGTCGTGATCGTGATCTTCGGCGCGCAGGCGACGGTCTTCCCGCCGGCCGGTGTCCCCTGGACCGGCGTCGCCCCCGCCATGGTCCCGACGACCATTCCCGGCTGCGTGAAGGGCTGCACCCCGGGCTGCGCTCCGAGCACGGCCCCGCTCTGGCCGCCGCCCGCGAGGACGAAAGTCTCCCAGGGCCCCGGCGACGGGCGGTTGGCGTACAGCGGCAGCTTCCCCCCGGGATCCGCGGCGACGAACAGGTTGTTCACCATGGACTTGAGGGCGATCTTTCCGCCGCCCATGTCCACCTTCTCGAAGGTTTCCGACGAGCCGGCGGCGTCCCGGTCTGCGACGAGGGCGAACAGCTTCAAGGGATCGACGCGGACGAACTTGCCGTTCGCCGCCGCCTTGAGGACGACCCGGTTCGCCCCCGCGTCGAACAGCTCGAAGGTCTCCCACTGGGCCGCGGCGTCCCGGTTGGCGACCAGCGGCAGCGTCCCGGCGTTTTCCGCGCAGACGAATTTCCCGTTGGACTGCGCCTTGAGCGAGACCGCGCCGAGCGGGTTCAGCGTCAACGCGGGCGCCCACACCCTCACGAGGACGTAGGCCTCGCGCTGGCCGAGGCACTGCATCTTCGGGCCGTCGTCGGGGACGCCGAACATGTTGATCCTGCCCCAGTACCCGTTGTCGCCGTAATTGGTGTCCACGTATCCCAGCCGCAGGTAGAACTGGCCGAGCTGCGTGGGGTTGCCCAGGTTCTTGGGGATGTCGATGACCTTTCCGTTGTAATTCTGGATCGGCTGCAGGCCGTTGATCGCCCCCGTGAGGCCGACCTGACCGTAATGGCCGGGAAACGGATTCCCGTTCCCGTCGATGGGGTTGACGTACCGCTTCCAGGTCGCGGAAGGCGGGAAGGTCGCGCCGGGCTGCGCGCAGCCGCCCGCGTCGATCCTCACCTTGCCGCCCGGGGCGAACGTGATGTTCCGGTACTCCGTTTCCGCCTGCTGGATGTTCGGCATGTAGATCAGGAAGATCCTCGGGTTGACGCCCGGGGGGGAAAGCTCCCGCACCGTTTCGGCCGATTTCGGAAGGCCGTTGATGATGTTCTCGATCGCGGACCAGGACAGGTCGAAATCGGCGCGCGCTCCGCCGGGGAGCAGGACCGCCGCAAGCAGGATCGACAGCAGGACGAACCATGCTCTTCCCATCCGATGCATGCTATACCCCTCCTCGTAATGGTTCCCGTCGGCTTCGCCGGGGACCCAGTGAATGACCCCTCATTTTCCTGAGTTCGCGGCACGAGTGTCAACGGCGATTCCCGTAGCTTTCCTCGGCATCCCAATGGAAAGAAATCGGGAGGATCCGCAGATGGAAAACTCTCCAAGCGACCGGGAGCGTACGAAACGTTTTCTCCGGCGCGCGATCGAACTGGCCCGCAAGGGGCTGGAAGCGGGCGACGGCGGCCCTTTCGGCGCATTGGTCGTGAAAGGCGACGAGATCGTCGGCGAGGGCTGGAACCGCGTCGTCGGCTCCAACGATCCGACCGCGCACGGGGAGATCGTCGCGATCCGCGAGGCCTGCCGGCGGATCGGGGATTTCCGCCTCGAGGGTTGCGAGCTGTACACCAGCTTCGAGCCGTGCCCGATGTGCCTCGCCGCCGCCTACTGGGCGAGGATCGACAGGGTCTATTACGGCCTCGGAGCGGACGTCGCGGCCGGCATCGGCTTCGACGACCGGTTCCTCTACGAACAGATGGCCGTTCTCCCGGAGAAGCGCAAGATCCCCTGCATCCATGTGGCGGACGAAGAGGCGCAGAAGCTGCTGAAGGCGTACGCAGCCGACCCGGACCGGGCGAGATATTGAGCGGAAGCCGCATGTCCGCTCGCTTCGGCGCGCGGGCAAGCGGTGCGGCGCGATAAGGAATTACAGGAGCGCCTTCGCCCCCGCCTCGGCCACCTGGGCGTCCTCCGTGGATTTGGCGCCCGAGACTCCGATGGCGCCGACGATCCTGCCGTCCCGCTGCAGAAGGATGCCGCCCTCCAGCGCGCAGACGCCGTTCACCGACAGCCATCTAACGTTGAACCCGCCTGCCGCGATCCCCTCCTCGAACGACTTCGTGGGCCGCTTGTAGTCGAGCGCGGTCTGCGCCTTCGCCCGGGCGAGATCGATGCTTCCGTACTGGGTATGATCGATCCTCTCCAGGAGCACCACATGGCCCGTGCTGTCGACGACGCAGATGACCACGGTCCATCCGTTCCTGGTCGCCTCTGCCTCCGCTGCCTCGACAACCTTTTTCGCGGTTGCCAGGTCGATGGGGGGGCCGTACATCATCGGGATACCCTCCGGTTCCGTCTTCTATGGTTCCCCGATCCTATCACTCGGATTTGAGGGAAGCCATGTCGATGGAAAAGCGGTACTTCACGTCGGACTTAAGCAGCCGCTCGTACGCCTCGTTGACCTTCTGTATCGGGATGACCTCGACGTCGGATGTGATGTTGTGCGCTCCGCAGAAGTCGAGCATCTCCTGGGTCTCGGGGATGCCGCCGATGAGCGAGCCGGAGAGGCTGCGGCGCCCGAACAGGAGTCCGAAGGCGCCGACGGGGAGCGGCTTCTCCGGAGCTCCGACGAGCGTGATGTTGCCGTCGCGGCGGAGGAGGTTGATGTAGGCGTTGATGTCGTGCTCGGCGGAGACGGCATCGAGGATGAAGTCGAAGCTGCCTGCATGTTTCTTCATCTCGTCGGCGTTGCGGGAGAGGACGACCTCGTCGGCGCCGAGGCGAAGCGCGTCTTCCTTCTTGCCCGGCGAGGTCGTAAAGACGACGACATGGGCCCCGAACGCATGCGCGAACTTTACCCCCATGTGGCCCAGCCCGCCGAGTCCGACCACGCCGGCCTTCTTCCCCTTGCCCACGCCCCAGCGGCGCATGGGAGAGTACGTCGTGATCCCGGCGCAGAGCAGCGGGGCGGCGCCGGCGAGTTCGAGGTTGGACGGGACCCGCAGCACGAAGCGCTCGTCGACGACGATGCTTTCGGAATACCCGCCGTAGGTGACGGTGCCGAGATGCTTGTCCGGGGAGTTGTACGTGAAGACCGCTTTCCGGCAGAACTGCTCCTGCCCCGCGCTGCACTCGGGGCAGGCGCCGTCCGAGTCGACCAGGCACCCGACCGCGGCGAGATCGCCGGCCTTGAACTTCTTGACCGCGGAGCCGACCCTGGTCACCCGCCCGACGATCTCATGGCCGGGGACGCAGGGGTAGACCGTAGGCATGACGCTGGCCCACTCGTTCCGGGCCGTGTGGAGGTCGGAGTGGCATATGCCGCAGTAGAGGATTTCGATCTGCACGTCGCGATCGGTGGCGTCGCGCCGCGGGATCCTGGTGGAGGCGAACGGCGATGTCTCGCCGGCAACGGAGTACGCCTTGGCGTTGTACATGGATCTCTCCTTTTGCAGGTTTCGATTCGTATTCGATGATCCGATTGCGTCCCTGGTAGCGCTTGTTCTCGATCCGCTTTCTGAGAATATTGTCAGACCGAATGACGATTTTCTTAAAACTCCCTCTCCGCCATCCGAACGGGTAACGAAAAAATGCCTACGTTTCGCTGGTTTTCCCGGCTGACCTGCGGTTTATTTTCCGGCATGTCATTTGCTGATCATCAAACGCTGCCCGCAACAGGACAATACAGCAACAAGGAGCGAGCCGCCATCCGAAACATCTTCGTTTGGGAAGAAGAGCCGGTGCTCCGCGACAAGCTCGTCGATTCCCTGCGAAATGAGGAGTGCCGCGTCGTCTCGCCGACGGATTTTTCGGAAGCGACCGAGGCCGTGACGCAGGAGATCTTCGACCTCATCCTGTGCGACTACTGGATGAGGAAGACCGACGGGGTGGCGTTTTTCAACCTCATCCGGGACCTGCAGAAAACCGCCGTCAAGGTTCTGATGGCGGGGTATCCCACGGGTTTGACGAAATCCGATCTCCGGCGTGCCGGGATCGATCATCTCATCAAGAAGCCGGCCGCCTTCGAGTGCGTCAAGACCCTGATGGAAGACCTCGCTCACGGAAAACCACGGTCCTTCCGGCCAATGGAATCAAAGACAAAAGGGGGTCCGTCGACATGGCAATAAGGGAGAAAGCGAAAACCAACGGCGCCGCCGAGACGATCGGCAAAAAGGTGAAATTCGAATATTCCGCCCCGGAGGCGAAAGAGGTGTTCCTGGCGGGGAATTTCAACCGATGGGATACCCGCGCGAACCCGATGAAGAAGGACAGGAAGGGAATTTGGAAGGCGACTCTCTCCCTGGAACCCGGGAGATACGAATACCGCCTGATCGCGGACGGCGGCTGGGAAAACGATCCCTCCTGCGCCGACTGCGTCGCGAATGAATTCGGCGGGGAGAACTGCGTCAGGATCGTCCCGTAATCATCTCGTTACTGCGGAGCCATGAAGTCGTAGATGAAGATCGGCCACGACTGGAAGTCGTCGATCTGGACCGTCTTTCCCTGCGCGGGCGGGCGCTTCGACTGGATATAGACGCAGAAGCTCTTCTTTCCTCCCCCGCCGATCAGGAACCAATCCCCGGGCCGGATCTCCCCCTTGACGTAATTCGCCTCATAGCTGTTCATGCCCGATTTGGACAGGATGACTCCATACTTCAAGGCGCCGTCGTTGCGGTCCGGCCAGTTGATGCCCATCCACTTGAGATATCTCTGGGTGACGGCGAACTCCTCGATCTTGAAGCTGTACACGTAAGTGTAGACACTGCCGTTCCGGTACACCTCGTACGATGCCTGGCACTCGAACGGAGGGACGTTCGGTTTGGTGATGTTGGACTTATAGATTTTTACCCCCTGCGGACCGGCAGGCATGATTTTCTGCCCGAACCCTCCGATATCCATCTGATCGGCCCTCACGGCCAGCAAGGGTGTCAGTGCCTTGACCTCGAAGGGGAGCTTGACGCCCGTCGCGGCGGTTCCCGCCGGTTTGGCGGAAATGTACCCCTTGCCGCCCGGCATATCGGGGATCATCACGCTGAGTCCGTAATCCCTGATGTGCTTGCTCGTGGCCGGGAACACCTGCCCCGTCGATGAATGGAAGAGGACATCGCATTCAGGAAGCATGTAGCTTCCGTTCAGGGTCACGAACCCCGTGGCATACTCCGCCACCGGTGTGACGGTCTTCAACAGGCAGCGGGGCGCGGGAAGGACCTTCAGAGGAAGCCGGTTGCTCGGCGTGCTCCCCCGGGTGACGAAAAAGGTATCCGGATACTGGGCGCCGTCCTGATACCCGAAGTTCTGCTCCAGGTCCGGCACGGTGACACGGAACGAAGTCGCGGTAAGCCAGGTAAGCGGCGGCGCAGGCACCCTTTTCCCCGTGGAGGAAACGAACCATGCGCCGTACGGTTCGCCCTGCTTGAAGTTCGATCCGTAAACGTTGATCTGCTCCCCTGTCGTGGCGGGAGCATGCGAGACGCTCTGCAGCACGGGCACCGTCGGCTTCACCTCGAAGGGCTTGGCGCCCATCGCGGCCTGGATGCCCGCCGGAAGAGCGCTGTTCCTGGGTCTTACCGAAATCGTCCCCATCCCCGAAGCCAGGACAGGCACGATGACCTTCATCTGCGTAGGGCTGATGGTCTGGCTGCCCGCGGCGTAGGCCCCTCCGGAGGCGTTCTGGAAATAGACCGAGCAGCTCCCGCTCAGCCCCTGCCCGGTGAGCACGATCTCGTTCCCCACCTCGGCGGCCACCGGCGAGACCGAGGTCAGGATGCATTCCGACGCGCCGGTCGAACCGATCCCCGCCGGACCCGCCTTGGGAGCCGGCTGGACCTGGTAGGGCGATGTAGTCGTTTGCGCGGGCGGGCTCATGGTCTTGATGCCCGGAGCGTCGATTCCGTGGGAGGGGATTGAGAAGGCCAGGGAAAACAGGATCATCGCTGCCGCTGCCGAGAAGCGCGCCGATCTGCCGTAAGTCATCGTTGCCCTCCTTGCGGATTTACCTGGCCACCCGGGACGGTCCCCTGCATGGTACTTGAGGAAGACAGGTGGTGCAATCCATCGATCCCCTCCATCGATCCCAACCGGGACGCGGAGGTTGCGGGAGCTCCGAAACCGCCTTATGTATTGAACTAAACGGCTCCGCCCTATACCATGTATCCGTTTATGCGCCCCCGTTACGCATCATCGCAAGAAGCAGGTAAATATTTCTCGGAGGCAAAAACCATGAAGAAAATGTTAATGGTGATTTTGATAGCGATGGTCTCTTCTTATGGCTGTGCGACCCTTGTTACCGGGACATCGCAAAAAATATCTGTCTCATCTTCTCCGGACAACGCTATGATCAGCATAGACAATGTATTTGTCGGAAATTCTCCGATAAGCGTTGATGTAAATAAAGATACCGGAAAGTACCTATTAGTGGAAAAAGAAGGATATTATCCCAAAAAGATGCTTTTGACTACGAAAATGAGCAATTGGTTTTGGGGTAATATCGTAGGATTATTATTTTTTGATCTATCCTCAGGCACGGATGCGCTCACCAAAGGAATGCTGGAATATTCTCCGGATCAATATTATATAACACTTGATCCGATAAATACCTTGACAAGCGGCATGGACATATATGAAGCCAGAAGAGAAGTCAAATTGTTCATTGTTTCTAACCATTCAGACATAATAAAAGAGCTGAACGCAGGACGTGGAGAATACGTAAAAACCTTGTTGAGAATCCTGAAAATAGCCGATGAGAATTCCGATGCGGCTATCATGAAGATCAAGGGGCTGTCACAAGCTTATTCGGAGGCACCCGATTTTTCCGAAAGAGTCGTGGAGTTGTTTTTAGGTAAGGAATCAACCTGATCTAAGCCGGAGCTCCAGAAGTTGCTCGACAGGGTTAACCGTCGACAAGGAAATCGACGACGGATTGCCACCACACCGCATCGACGCGATCCATCCAGTCGTTGTGATCAGCGGCGGGAACCACCCAAAGCCGTTTGGGTTCGGAGAGGTCCTCGAACAGGCGGCTGCCGAACTCCGGCGGTACGATGCTGTCGCGCCCCGCGATGACCACGGCGACGCGGCCCCTGTAACCCGATAGATTCCCGCTGCTGTCATAACGGTCGCGCAGAAGCAGGCCGACGGGAAGCCACGGAAAGTGATGGCGCGCGACGCTTTGGATCCTGTCCCAGGGAGTGATCAGCAGGACAGCGTCCGCGCCGGAGGACTTCGCCGCGGCGGCGGCGACACCGGCTCCGAGCGATTCCCCCGCGAGAAGAAGGGGCCCCGGAAACCGTTGCCGAGCCATCGCGAGCGTCTCTTGGGCGTCGGCAACCAGCGACTTCTCCCCGAGCGATCCGTCCCGCGAGCCGTAAGCCGGGTATTCGGCAAGGATCAGGCGCAAACCGAACCGGATGAAGACGCCCGCATACCACTCCCGGTGCCCGGCATGCCCCGCATTCCCGTGAAACATCACGACCGTTCCGCGGACGCGGCCCGTCGGCTCTCGCAATAGCCCCCGGAATCCCTCATCATCGGGCCAGGGGGCCAAGCCGAGACGACGGACCTCGGCGAGCATTTTCTCTCGAGTCGGATTGTCGGGAAAGTAGATCTGTTTCTCCTGGAACAGGAACAGCAATCCCATGTAAAGGAAGGCTGAGACGAGCAGGGCCAGGACAAGCATTTTCATCAAGTTGCCCTGCAAGACTGCGTGCGGCTCACCCGGGCCAATGGCACGACTCCATATCGACGCGGCCATCCGTCAGGAAAACCACTCCTTCGGCTTCCAAAAGAGCCTTGCGTATATCCGCATACATGCCGCCTGTGATGGATCCGTCCGCCATGACGACCCGCTGCGCCGGCAAATGCTCCGGACAACAACGCATGGCCCAACCGACCTCTCGCGCCGCATGCGGTCGCCCCAGCATCCGGGCGATCCGGCCGTATGATATCACTCTGCCGAAAGGTATTTGCTTGACAACGGTGTACACTTGTTCAAAAAACGGCTTCGAAATATAATTCATTTGATGTTTATGGTTTCGCAAAGCCATTTTCCGGTTTTTGTTCGAAATACTTTATTTAGAGTAGATTTTATTGCATCCGGACTCATTTCATCTTCATACATATTAACAAGAAAATCTGCTTCAACCAGTATTTGATAATCTATTCCGTCGATTTCCGTATATGTATGATGATGACCCACCAGGTAGCAAACCCTATTGATGACATCTTTTGAATAATCAAGTTCCATAAGCATTTCCGCAGCCACGGCAGGCCCTTCCGCCTCCTGGTATTTTCC
>JBFLWB010000167.1 GCA_040758155.1 Thermodesulfobacteriota bacterium | reverse complement strand
TCCCGGACGACCTTGCCCTTGTACCCGGTCATCTCCCGGATCCGCTCGATCAGGTCGTTGATGGCGATCTCGCGCCCCGCGCCGATGTTCACCGGGTCGGGGCCATTATAACGCTCCGTCGCCAGCGCGATCCCTTCCGCCGCGTCGTCCACGTAGAGAAATTCCCTGGAGACGGGGGCCCCTTCATAGTAACCGCTCCCCCAGACGGTCACTTCCGGATCGCCTGCTTCCCGGGCGTCGACGAATTTCCGGATCAGCGCGGGGATCACGTGGGATTTCTCCGGCTCGAAGAAATGGTCGCGCGGGCCGTAGAGATTCGCGGGAACCAGGTGGATCACATTGAAGCCGTACTCCTCCCGGTAAGCTCGACCCATCTCCATCATTGCCTTTTTAGCGATCCCGTAAGCCGCGTTGGTCGGCTCCGGGTAGCCCTCCCACAGGTCGTCCTCGCGGAACGGGATGCGGGGCGGCCGGAAAGGATACGCGCAGGCGGTGCCGATCTGGACGAACTTCGTCGCGCCCGCTTTCCGGGCTTCCTCCATCAAGTGGATGCCCATCGCGGCGTTGTCGTAGAAAAGCGCGCCGGGGTGCTCCCGGTTCCAGCCGATGCCGCCCGAGTTGGCCGCGAGGTGGATGACGATATCCCGTCCCGCGACGACTTCGGCGCACGCATCCGCGAGGCGCAGGTCGTACAGGAGATGCTCCGGGACGGCGATGTTCTCCGGCCGCGCGCCCCGCTCGGTAAGGATCCGGATCAGCGGGCCCCCGAGGAATCCAGCCCCCCCGGTGACCAGGATCTTCTTATCCGCAAGCACGCTCATTCCCTTCCGATCGTCAGAACAGGGACGTTCCTGAGAACTTCCGCAGAATGGGGACAGAGATGGGGGACATAGAAGCCGGTCTTGGGTAAGAGGTTATTCTCCCCACGTCTGTCCCTCTTCTGCGGAAGTTCTCAGGAACGTCCCTGTTCTGCCTATAACCTCGACCCCACCGGGAACCCTTTTGCGGCCAGGATCTTCCGGCCCTCGCCGGGGGAGGCGATGCCGGCGTTCTCGAGGTCGGCGTCCACCATGATCCGCACCAGCTCCCGGAACGTGACCTTCGGCTCCCAGCCGAGGAGCTTCTTCGCCTTCGAGGAATCGGCGACCAGGTTCTCGACCTCGGTCGGGCGGAAATATTTCGGGTCGATCCGGACATATTCCTTCCAGTCGAGCCCCGCGTATCCGAACGCCTCCACGAGGAACTCCTTCACCGAGTTGGACTGGCCGGTGCCGACGACGAAGTCGTCGCCATGATCGTGCTGGAGGATGCGCCACATCGCCTGGACGTATTCGAGGGCGAATCCCCAGTCGCGGCGGGCGTCGAGGTTCCCGAGGAACAGCTCCTTCTGCGTTCCCGTCTTGATGGCCGCGATCGCCCGGGTGATCTTCCGCGTGACGAAGGTCTCGCCGCGGCGGGGGGACTCGTGGTTGAAGAGGATGCCGTTGCTGGCGAACATGTTGTACGCTTCCCGGTAGTTGACCGCCATCCAATAGGAGAACAGCTTGGCGGCGCCGTACGGGGACCGTGGATGAAAGGGCGAATTCTCGTTCTGCGGCGGCGGAGTCGAGCCGAACATTTCGCTGGAGGAGGCCTGATAATACCGCGCCTTGCCGCCGGCACGGCGCAGCGACTCGAGGATGCGGATGGTCCCCAGGCCGGTGATGTCCGCCGTGTATTCGGGAACGTCGAAGGACACCCGGACGTGGCTTTGCGCGCCCAGGTGGTAGATCTCGTCGGGCTGCACGTTGTAGATGAGATTCGTGAGCTGACCCGCGTCCGAGAGGTCCCCGTAATGGAGGAACATCCGGGCGCCGGCGGCGTGGGGGTCGACGTAGATGTGGTCGAGCCGCCCCGTGTTGAAGGTCGAAGCGCGCCGGATGATCCCGTGGACCTCGTATCCCTTCGACAGCAGGAATTCCACGAGGTACGATCCGTCTTGTCCCGTGATGCCGGTCAGGAGCGCCTTGGGCATCCTGAAAATGTATCCCGAACGGAAAGGAAAGTCCAATGACGGACCCTGTGAGTCTCCTCCAGAGATACGTCCGGATCGACACCTCGAATCCGCCGGGAGACTGCCGCGAGGCGGCGGAGCTTTTATGCGGGGTCCTTCGGGAGAACGGCCTGTCGCCCGAGGTCTTCGGCGCGAAGCCGGAGAAGCCGAACGTCCTTTGCCATGTCGGTGGAACGGAGGAGCCGGGGCTGGTGCTGTTCCATCACATGGACGTGGTGCCGGCGAACGCGCGGGAATGGAGTGTGCCGCCCTTCTCGGCTGAAATCCGGGACGGCTGCATGTACGGGCGTGGGACCCTCGACACGAAAGGGCTCGGCGTCGCGCATTGGTGCGCCGCGCTCCGGGCGCTGAAGAACGGCATCCTCCGGAAGAAGCTGTTCCTCGCGGCGAACGCGGACGAAGAGGTCGGGGGGAGCGAAGGCGCGGAATATTTCGTGAAGCACCTCCCGTTCCCGCTCGGGAAGGCGTACGGGTTGACGGAAGGCGGGGTCGGCGTTACCGACCTCATCGGCGAAAAGGGGAAGTTCTTCCTTATGAACACCTGGGAGAAGGGACCTGTCTGGCTGAAGGTGTCGGCCAAGGGGATCGCCGGGCACGGAAGCAGCCCATCGGTGCGGGACGCGCCGGCCCGGCTGGCCAGGGCGCTCGCCCGGATCTCGGAATACCGGGAGCCTCCCCGGCTGACGGAGCCCGTCCGGGAGATGCTGCGGATCCTGCGCGGAAAGGGATACATCCATCTGAACGTCGATGCGGCGGGCGGGCGAAAGCGCGAGGCCGCGGCCCTGGAGGCGCTCTCGACACGGTTCCCCGAGATCGACGCGCTGCTGCGGAACACCTTCGCGGTGACGACGATGTCGGCCGGCTACAAGCCGAACGTGATCCCCGCTTCCGCAGAGGCGACGGTGGATGCCCGGATCCTTCCGGGAGAGGATCCCGAGGAGGTGGCCGCGCGCATCAGGGAGCTGGTCCGCAGCCTGAACGTATCCGTGGAGATCCTTTTCGCGGAGCGGCCCAACGGATCGCAGCCGGGGACCCTGTTCCGGGCGATCGAGGGGGCGATCCTTTCCGTCTACCCGGACGCCGTCGTCATGCCGTACATGTCGCCCAGCTTCACCGACTCGCGCTTCTACCGGTCGATCGGCATCCCCACGCTCGGCCTGATGCCGATGCTGCTTCCGCGCAGGGAGCACGGGAAGATCCACGGGGTGGACGAGAGGATCCCGATCGGGAGTCTCGGGGAGATGACGGACATCACCTACGCGATCGTCGAGCGGTGGAATCAGAACTCCACGGAGTCGCCGTTCCCCGGGTAGAGGTCGCTCGCGCTGCCGTGCCGCCCCGTGCCGCCGGCCACGGTCATCCCCCGGTCGCGCATCTTCCGGATCGCCGTCTCGCCGGTGCAGTGGTTGCAGGCGAACTTCCGGACGCCGAACGCCTGCAGCTTGTCGAGCAGCTCTTCCTGGGGCGGGCCCCACTCGCCGAACGGGGAGATGTGCAGGCCGCCGTACACGCCGTGGAACCCGGCGAACCCCTCGAAATGGTCCCGGGCGTACTCCAGCAGCGCCAGGACCCCCGGGTGGCAGCAGCCGGTGATGGTGACGATCCCCTTCCCCTCCACGTTCACGTAGAGGACCTGCTCCCCGTGCGTCTTCAGGAAGATCGGCTGGTCGAAGGTCACGGTCGCGGCGCCGGGAAACAGGGCGTGCGCGCCGGGAGGCATCTCGACCACCTCCCCCCGGTGGCCGGACTGCCTCAGCAGCTCCCGGCTGCGCTCCGAGAATCCCGCGGGGATCATCAGCTTCGCGTCCGGGCGGTGCTTCACGACCGCCGGCAGCCCCCAGAAATGGTCCACGTGCTCATGGGTGATGTAGACGAGGTCGATCTTCCCCTCTGCGAGCAGCCGGTCCACTCCCTCGCGCCGGAAGACCTCGTCCATGTACTCGACGTCCCACCCTACGTCCATCAGGATCTTCCACGGGCGGCCGGACCCGTCCGTCGCCTCCACCAGCGCCGACACCCCCGCCGCGTTCCCCGGGGTCCATTTCACGTCGAACTGGTCGACGGCGAGCCCCCCCGCGTCGCGCACGTCCATGCGCATCCGCGCGTTGTCGTGCCACGACACTTCGGAGAGGCACCG
>JBFLWB010000166.1 GCA_040758155.1 Thermodesulfobacteriota bacterium | reverse complement strand
GTGCCCTCGGTCGCGACGCCTTGGAGTGCCGCCAAGGAGGGCGGTATGCCGCGGAGGCCAGGGATGGCCGGGAGCGGCCCACGCCCGTCTCCACCGCCTCGCTACGGACGCTGGTGAGAAATGCGGGTTAATCCGCCCGTCTCGCCGGGAGAGAGACAGGTTGACCGGCTTTGGTAACTTCTGTACCATTTTGTCCAATGATGTCCATCCAGGAAGTCGCCCGCGAATTACGGGTCTCCGAGAAGACGGTCCGGCGGATGCTCTGGCGGGGAGAGCTGAAGGGGATCCGCGTCGGCGGACAATGGAGGTTCCCCGTCGAGAACCTTGCGGCGCTTCTGCCGTCGGGAGCGCGCGCCGCCGCGGCTCCGTTGCAGCTTCGCGCCGCTCCGATCCGCGAGCTGGTAGAGACCGGCGGAATCCATTACCGGATCGGCGGGGAGTCCCCCCATGAAGTTCTCCGGGAGATCGTGAACCAGACCCCCTGCGTTCCGGCATCCGTCCGGCCCGCGCTGTTCGAGGCGGTCTGGGAGAGGGAATCGCTCTGCTCTACCGGCATCGGCAACGGGATCGCCGTCCCCCATCCGATCGTGCCGCTCCGGTCGCCGCGCGTGGAGATCCCGTCCTGCGTCGGCCTCTTTTTCCTCGAGCGCCCGGTGGATTTCGGGTATGTGGACGGAGAGAAGGTCTCGATCCTGTTCCTCCTCCTGCTGAACAGCCTGCAGGAGCATCTCCGGACGCTGTCCCGTCTGGTCCGGCTCCTGCGGGAGGAGTCGCTTTCGGCGCTGCTGCATTCGGTTCCCCTCCGCGCAGAAATCCATTCCGAGCTTGCCCGACTGGAGAAATCGGTGATCCCGGAGACTACCGGATGACGCCGTCGGCGGCCCTTTACATCGTCTCGGGGGCGTGGCTGGCATCGGGGATCGCGGCGCTCTGCATTCCGGATCCGGGGCGCTCCCGGGCCGCGGGCTTCGGAGGCGGCGCCTTCGCCTCGCTCCTCGGCCTCGTCTTCCTGTTCGGCGGATTCTTCCCGCAGGGACCGGTGCGCATCCCCGTGCCGTCGCCCGTCCCGTGGGTCGCGTCGGAGCTCTGCATCGACGGGCTGTCGGCGTTCTTCCTCTCCGTCGTGTTCCTCGTCGGGTTCCTTTCCTCCGTGTACGCCGTCGGGTACATGCGCGAATACGACGGGCGCCGGCGGGGACGGGCCGCGCCGCTGTTCTTCAATCTCCTCCTGCTGTCGATGGCCATTGTCGTATCGGCCGGGGACATGCTCACCTTCCTGCTCGCGTGGGAGGGGATGGGGCTGGCGTCCTATTTCCTCGTCGTCTTCGAGCACGACCGCGCGGAGTCGCGCCGCGCGGGTCTGATCTACCTGATCGCGACCCATATCGGCACGGCGGGGATCCTCCTGGCCTTCCTGCTGCTCGCGGGGTACTCCGGCTCCTATTCCTTCCGCGGCTTCGCGGCCGTTCCCGTCGGCAGCCCGTCGGCGCTGGCCGCTGTCTTCGGATTCGCGCTGGTCGGATTCGGCACGAAGGCCGGCATGTTCCCGTTCCACATCTGGCTCCCCTACGCCCACCCGGAGGCGCCCTCCCCCGTTTCCGCGGTCATGTCCGGCGTGATGATCAAGATGGGCGTATACGGGATCGTCCGGTTCCTCTTCTACCTGCTTCCGTCCCCCCCGCCCGCCTTCGGGACGATCGTCATCGCCTTCGCCCTGCTTTCCGGATTCTTCGGCGTCCTCTACGCGATCGCGCAGCACGACCTGAAGCGGCTGCTGGCGTTCCACAGCGTCGAGAACATCGGGATCATCCTTCTCGGCGTCGGCGCGGCGTCCCTTTCCCTGGCCGCCTCCCGCCCGGGGCCGGCGCGCCTGCTGCTGGCCGGCGGCCTCTTCCACGTGCTGAACCACGCGCTGTTCAAGGGGCTCCTCTTCCTCGGCGCGGGCGCCGTGTACCAGGGGACCCGTACCAAGAACATCGAGCGGATGGGCGGCCTGATGCGCGGGATGCCGCGGACGGGGCTGGCGTTCCTGCTGGGCAGCCTCGCCATCTCCGCCGTTCCCCCGATGAACGGCTTCGCGAGCGAGTTCGCGATCTTCCGGGGGCTGTGGGACGCCGCGGGGAAGGAAGGGGTCCAGCCGGGGCTGCTGATCGCCGCCATGGCGGGGCTCGCGCTGATAGGGGGACTCGCGTTCGTCTGCTTCGTGAAGGTCGTCGGCACGGTGTTCCTCGGCAACCCGCGCAGCCCGGCGGCCTCGGAGGCGCGCGACCCGGGGTGGCCGATGGCGCTGCCGATGGGCGTCCTCGCCCTGACGTGCATCGCGCTCGGGATCCATCCGTCGGCCGTGATGGACTTTCTCATGGAGCTGGCTCCGTTCCCGGCGGCGGAGCCGGCCCGGCCGCTCCACGAGGGAATCGGCGGGCCGCTGACCGTCGCCGCCGCGCTCGCCGCCGCCATCGGGCTCCTCGTCCTCCTGCGCCGCGCGCTGCTGCGCCGGAACGGGGTGCGCGCGTACGAGACCTGGTCCTGCGGCTTCTCGTATGCCACCCCCCGGATGCAGTACACGGCGTCGTCCTTCGCCGAACCGGTCATCCATGTCTTCCGCGGGATCCTGCGCCCCCGCTCCGTGCGCGAGGAGCGGCTCTCGGGGCGCTTCCTCCTCGGCATGCATTTCGAGACGCACATCGGGGACCTGCTCGAGAACGGACTCTACCTGCCGGTCTACCGGATGTTCCTGCGGCTGGCGTTCCTCGCGCGCCGCCTGCACACCGGCTACATCCACGTGTATCTCGCGTACATCCTCGGCACCGTCGTCATCCTGCTGGTGCTGTTCCGTTAGGGGGGGAGCGCAAGGTGAATCCGCCGATCGACCTGCTCCTCTTCGTCGCGCTGGCGCCGCTGGTCGCGGGGATCATCCGCAAGACGAAGATGTTCCTGTCGCTGCGGCGGGGCGCTCCGGTCTGGCAGCCGTACCTTGACCTGCGGAAGCTGTTCCGGCGGGGGATCGTGCGGAGCCGGACGGCGTCCTGGGTGTTCGACCTGTCCGCGCCGCTCGTCCTCGGGAGCACTCTCGTCCTGGCGGCGGCCACTCCGCTTTCCTCCCGGGAGGTCCTGCTCCCGATGCATTTCATCCTGTACGTCTACCTGATGGCGCTTCCGCGCTTCTTCCAGACGCTCGCCGGGCTCGACACCGGGAGCGCGTTCGGCGGGCTGGGATCGAGCCGGGAGGCTTCGGTGTCCGCCATGGCGGAACCGGCGCTGGTCCTGGCGCTGTGCGGGCTCGCCTTCCTCGGGCGTTCGGACACGGTCAACGGCTTCCTCGCGGGGCTCCCCGGGGAGTCGGTCTCGGCCAGCCCGGAGACGATCCTGATCGCGGGCGCGCTGTTCCTCCTCCTGCTGGCG
>JBFLWB010000165.1 GCA_040758155.1 Thermodesulfobacteriota bacterium | reverse complement strand
CGTCCGCCGAAAGGAACAGCGCCACCGAGAGCGCCCCCACGGCCGCCCCTCCCGAGACGCCGAGGATATACGGGTCCGCGAGCGGGTTGCGCAGAAGCGCCTGGAAGGCGACGCCGGAGGAGGCGAGCGCCCCGCCCACCAGCACTCCGAGCAGCGCCCTCGGAAGGCGAAGCGACAGGACGACCCGCGCGGGGGTATCGATCCCGCCGCGCAGGAGCGCGTCGACGAACTTTCCGAAGGGGACCGGCACCGGGCCGGTTGCGGCCGACAGCGCCACGGCGCCCGCCAGCGCGGCCAGCAGCGCGGCCAGCACCGTCCCAAAGCGCGCGCGCCCCTCCGCCGGCCGGCTCATCGCCCCCTCCCCTTTCCGCTCCGCATCCCGGCGAGCGCCTCCGCCACCTTCTCCAGCGCGTCGACCAGGCGAGGGCCCGGCCGGGTGACGATGTCCCCGTCGAGGACGAACACGGCGCCGTCCCGGAAGGCGGGGACTTCCTTCCAGCGCGTCACCTCGAGGGGAAGCCGCTCCACGCCCGCCATCCCCGCGACGAAGACCGCGTCGGGGCGGGCTGCGACGATGTCCTCGACGGACAGGCGCGGATACCGGCCCGCGAACCGCCTGGCCGCGTTCTCCGCCCCCGCCAGCCGGAGCAGTTCATCCATGAACGTACCGCCTCCCGCGACGATGAGGGGGGTCGTGGCCACGACGAACAGCGCGCGGGGCGCCGATCCTGCGCCCTTTCCCGCCGCGGCGCGGATCCGCTCGACGCGTCCCCGCAGCGAGGCCGCCGCCGCGCGCCCCTTCTCCGGGACGCCGAGCAGCTCCCCCAGCCGCCCGATGGCTCCGATGACGCCGGAGATCTCCTGCGGGCCTATGGCGAAGCAGGGGATCCCCATCTCCTCCAGCGCCTCGACCTTCTGCCGGGGATTGCCGTCGGTCGTGCAGAGCACCAGGTCGGGCGACAGCGCGACGATCCGCTCCACGTCGGGATCGGTCACACCGCCGATCCTGGGCACGGAGGCGGCTTCCGGCGGATGGTTGCAGTACCGGGTCACCCCGGCGAGGGCGTCGCCGCGGCCGAGGAGGAAGACGATCTCGGTGAGGCTGGGCGCGAGGGAGACGATGCGGCGGGGAGGAGCGGCCAGGCGGACCGCGACTCCCCGGTCGTCGATGCGCTCCAGAGGATACCCGCCGGCGGCGGACGCCGGGCGGATCGCGCAGGCGGCCAGCAGGAAGAGGAGGGCCGAAAGCATGCGTCGCGCCGGCCGGCATGAAAGGAAAACGCGCCCCAAGATCCCCCCGGATCGAAGCCCCGGCCGCGGGGCGAAGGGAAGGATCGGGCGCGCACCTTGGTTGCGTCGACCGTCCCGGACCTTCTCCCGCGAAAGGCGCCTCGGGCTTGTTCCCCGCCGGGAAAGGTCTCCTGGCTTCCGGCCGCCGGCGGCACGATCCGTTGCCGCCGTCCTACTTTCCGCGCCTTCCCGCCCGTTTTGCGATCGTCGTCCGGGCAGTGGCATACCTTGCGGATTTCGTTGCCGGTCACAGTTGCGGGGCAGCGATGGCATCCCACCATCTTCCCTTGCCCCGGCGGAACCGCTTCTGTCTTACCGGTTCATCCTTACAGGGTTGGAGTCGCCGCGTCAAGCCGGGATTGCGGCGCGAGGGAACGAAGCCGCTCCCGGACCTTCTCCTCCAGTGCGGGACGGGCCCCTCCGGACGCGGCGAGGAACGCGGAATAGGCGTCGGCGCATTTTTCCCGGTTCCCTATCCGTTCATACAGCGTTCCGAGCTGGTACAGAACGCCGGGATCGCCGGGGAAGCGCGCCCGGGCGTTCAGCAGCGTCTCCTCCGCTTCCGCCAGCCTCCCCAGCCGCGCCTGCGCGGCGGCGAGGTTCACGCGGGGGACCGGCGATTCCGGCGAAGCCTCCGCCGCGCGGGCGAACAGCGCGGCGCCCTCCTCCGTCCTTCCCTGTTCGAGGCGCAGCAGTCCGGCGTTGAGGAGACCCGGGGCGAACCGCGGGGCCAGGGAGAGGACGCGCGAGAGCGCCTGGTCCGCCTCGTCGAGCTTCTTCTGCCGCAGCAGGGCGATCCCCAGGCCGTTCCACGCCTCCACGACCTCCGGCGACGCCTCCGTCACCTCCCGGAACCGGCGCGCCGCTTCGGGAGCGTCGCCGCGCTCAAGCG
Source organism: Thermodesulfobacteriota bacterium (assembly GCA_040758155.1). Lineage (NCBI taxonomy): Bacteria > Pseudomonadati > Thermodesulfobacteriota > Thermodesulfobacteriota bacterium. The sequence continues at coordinate 4,737 of JBFLWB010000165.1, read as the reverse complement.
CCGCCGCCCCTTCGTTGAACCGCTCCAGCAGCTCGCCCTTCCCCTGCCCCGCCGCCCGGGCCTTGCCGCCCGCGGCTGCGGAAGGCTGCGGGAGGGGCGAGACTTCCGGCCGGGCGGTCTTCTTCCCATCAAGCGCACGCGCGGGAGTGCTCACTTGCGCGGAAGGAGTAGCGAGGGTCGGGGCAGCGGCGACAGTCGGTCCCGGCGCTTCCGTCGCAGCCGCCGCGGGAACGGCCGGCGGAGGCGCCTGCGCGAGCGGCGCCTCGGCCGGCGCGGGCCGACGGATCAGCAGGAACACGCCCGCCGCTCCCACGACGAACGCCGCCGCCACCACACCCGCGAGCAGCTTCCAGCGCGTTTCCGGTTTTCTGGAGGGAAGGTCGGGGAGCGGGGAGGGCTCCTGCGGCCGCGGCGCTTCCCCGCCTTTCTGCGCCTTGCGAAGCGCGTCCTGGAGCAGGCTCACAGCCCGCCTCCTTTCCCGATGCGCACCAGGAGCGGCAGCAGCCCGGCGAGCCCCGTCATCCGCAGGAAGCGCCCCGGGGCCCGGCCGCCCGCCTCCCCATCGTCCGAGAGGGAGGACGCGGCGCGAAGCACGTCGGCCCGCTCCACGCACGCCGCCTCCCGCAGGCACGCCGCCAGCAGCGCCCGGTCGCATAGCTGGTTGATCCTCCGGGGTACGCCGCCGGACCGGCGGTAGACCAGACGCTCGGCGGAGCGGGACAGGAAAGCGCCTCCCGCCGCCCCCGCGACGCTCAGCCGGTGGTGGATGTAGCGGGAGGTCTCCGGCCGGTCCAGCGGCAGGATCCGCGCCCGGACGGTGATCCGCTGGTTGAACTGCTTCAGCTCCGGCAACAGCAGCTTCTCCTGCAGCTCCCTCTGCCCGAACAGGACGATCTGGAGGAGCTTGCGCTTCTCCGTCTCGAGGTTCGACAGCAGGCGGACCTGCTCCAGCAGCGGCGGGGCGAGGTTCTGCGCCTCGTCGACGATCAGGACCGGCCTGCGGTCCCGCTCCGCCTCCGCCAGGAGGAACCGGTTCAGGGCGTCCAGCAGGTCTTTCCGCGTCCCGTCGGGCACCTCGACGCCGAAGTCGGAGAGGATCGTGCGCAGCAGCTCCTTCTCCGTCAGGAGGGTGTTCACGACGAGCGCCGTGGTGAACCGCTCCGGCATCCTCCGCAGCAGGGAGCGGCAGACGGTGGTCTTGCCGACGCCGATGTCGCCGGTGACCACGATGAAGCCCTCCCCCGCCTCCAGCCCGAACAGCAGATGGTCCAGCGCCCGCCGGTGGCTTTCCGACAGGAACAGGAAATCCGGGTCCGGCGTCGGCGCGAACGGCTTCTCCTTCAGGCGGAAATGTCCTTCGTACATTTCAGTTCCAGGGGCGGGTGGTTTCCCGCTCCCCCTCCGTTCCGTACAGCCACGGCCTGCCGCCGAGGTGGTGCCCCCGCTTCAGCTCCTCCCACCGGCCGACCGCCGTCGCGCCCGTCTCCGCTCCTTCCGACGCCCGGACGATCCGCGGCGTGATGAGGATCACCAGCTCCGTCTTCCGCTTCAACTGCGCGTTGGACCGGAAGAGCGCCCCGAGAAACGGGATTTCGCCGAGGAACGGTACGGAGGTGACGGTCTCCTGCGTCCGCTCCTGCATCAGCCCGCCGATGAACACCGTCTGCCCGTCCGCGACGTCGACCACCGTGTTGGTCTCCCGGATGTCGAGGATCGGCGCCGTGTTCCCGTCGGGGGCCCGCGCATCCCCAACCTTCTCGGTGATCGAGGGGTGGATCGAGAGCATGATCCGCCCGTTCTGCCCGATCTGCGGCGTCACGCTCAGGATGATGCCTTCCGTGACGCTCTCCGGCGTGAACGTCGTGAACGCGGCGGAGGTCGTGCTCGCGGGAGTGACCGTGGCCTTGAAGAACACGTCCTGCCGCCCGATCCGGATGACGGCCTTCTGGTTGTTGAGCGTGGCCACCCGTGGGGAGGAGAGAACGTCCAGGTTCCCCGCGACGGCCTGCGCGTCGAGGAAGGCCCGGAACTTCGAGCCCGCCACGCCGACCCGGAAGGCGGTCGCGCCGGAGGCGAGCGTCTGGACCGCGGAGGCGTTCCCTCCGAGCGTCCCGGTAAGGTGCGGGGACAGATCCGGCATCGCCGACCAGTCGATCCCGTATTTCGTGTCGTCGTCGAGCGCGACCTCGAGGATCTGCGCCTCGATGACCACGCCGGCGCGCGCCCGCGCCTCCAGCATCCGGAGATGGCGCGCGACCCGCTCGACGTTCTCCGGGAAATCCGTCACGACGACGGTCCCGGCGGTCCGGTTGACGACCGCCTTCCCCCCGCCGGCGGACACCAGCTCCGCGAGCTCCTCGGAGAGGTGGGTCCAGAAGTCACCCTTCTCCTCCGTCGTGATGCTGTTCGTGCTCTGGCTCTCGATCCCTATGGTCCCGCTGCCGGTGGCCGACGTGGAAGCGACGAGCGAACCCGTTCCCGTCCGCATGGTCAACAGGTAATCGACCGGGAAGACACGGGTGACCCGTTTCGCCGCGGTCACGCGAACCGTCTTCCCCGATGTCTCCACGCGGCAGCCGACCATCCCGCAGACCTCCTCCATCAGCTCTTCCGCAGTGACGTCCTTGATGTCGAGCGTCACCGCCCCGGACACGTCCGCGGCGAGGACGAGGTTGAACTCGTTCTCCCGCGCCAGGGAGAGGAACAGCTCCCGGGCGTCCGCCCCCGTCATCACCAGGGTGTACCGCTTCGAGGGCTTCCGGAACTCGGCGGCGGACCGGCGCGGCTCCACCGCCCCCTCGCGCAGCGCGTCGGGAAGCGGCGCCGCGGGCGCGGCGGGAGGCGCCGCGATCTCGGGAGCCGCTGCCGGCAGCCGGGCGGCGGTCACGGGCGGCGGGGGAGATTTCCGGACCGCATGGCGCTGCGCGCACCCCGCCCCCAGCACGGTCCACCCGATCAGGAACATCGTCAGGATCTTCAAGAGCCGGCCTCCTTTACTGGCGATACAGCTCCAGGGTTCGCGTTTCCTTCCCCCTGCGGAGCGACACGCGGTACGGCTCCACCTTCACGACGGTCCACTCGCCGATCTTCCCGCCCGCGGGGACCAGCACGTCCCCCTGCCCCGCGCGGTCCCATCGGAAGATCGCCGCCGAGGATTCCCCGGCGACCACGGTCCCCCGGAGCGCCGGCAGCGACGGATCCGCGGCGCCCTCCTCCGCCCCGGCGCCGCCCGATCCCGGCGCGCGCTCCGCCGACGGCGGGAGGAACGGGTTCCGGCCCCAATTCCATGCGGGGCCGGCCCAGCCCGCCGGCATCGGCTGCGACGCCGCGGGCTGCGGAACTTTCCCGGGTTCCGGCGCCGGGAGCAGGATCGCCTCGGCAGGAGACTCCTCCACGACGGGGGCGGGCGGACCCTCCGTGATTTCGCGCGACTGCCACAGCCGGTACCCGACGGCCAGCACCGCGGCCGCCGCGAGCGCGGCGGCGACGCGCCGGTCCCCCATATACTCGCGGATCGGCCTCATGGCGTCCCCCGGTGCCACGCGGAGACGTCGACCGTCGCCGTCATGGCGCCGCCTTCCCCCCGGATCGCGACGGACCGCACGGTCACCAGCCGCCGCATCGAGGGGATGCCGTCGAGAAACTCGGCCAGGTCGCGGTAAGTGGACCGGAAGGTTAACCGGTACCGGGTCTCCCTCAAGGAGCGGACCGCTTTCGGGTTCGCCCCGCTTTCGGGCGACTCCGCCGGCCGGGCCGTCTCCGCGGCCTCGGCGGCCGCCGTCAGCCCGAACGACGCGAGGCGATGGCGGACGGCCCGCTCGCCGATCTCGGCAAGGAGCAGCTCGGGCTGCGGGGAGGCCGGGACGCGCTGCTCCCAGGACCGGAGCCGCTGGTCCAGTTGCTGCCCATCGCCGCGGCGCGACTCCTCCACCGCGGTCCGCAGCGCCATGATATCGGCGACCTCCGCCTCCTTCCGCGCGACCTCCGCCTTCAGCGCCCGGATCTCCGCGATCTCCGGGACGAACACGAAACGGTACGAGGCCGCCGCCAGCGCCAGCAGCGCGAGCACGAGGGGGAAAGCTCCTTCCTTCGTCCGGACGTCGAACCGCATCGCTATCTTTCCCTCATCGTGAATTTGAGGAGGAACTCCTGCTCGTACCCGCTCTTCGCCTCCCCGGCGCGCGGCCGAAGCTCGAGCGGCGAGTACTCCGCGTCCATGACCACCGGCTGCGACCGCAGGGACAACAGGAAACCGTTCACCAGCCGCTGGGCGTCCGCGGGAGACGCCGCGAATACGATCCCGCGCAGCTCGGCCCGGCCTCCGGCGCTCCCCGCCGTCCCCGGCGGCCCGGGGGTGAACTCGGCGGACAGCAACCGCATCTCCGCCGGCGCCGACGCCCCGAGGGCGCCGAGGAGCGCCTTCCACCGCGTGAACGCCGGCGCGTACGCCTGCTCCCCCCGCATCGCCTCGCCCAGGGCGCTCTTGAACTCCGCCCAGCGGGCGGATTCCTCCGGCGTCAGCGCCATGCTCCGCGTGACCGAGTCGTAGTTCGCCAGGACGTCGCGATACCGGTTCGCCGCCCCGCGCAGCCCCTGGAACAGTCCCGCGTTCGCCAGCAGGAAGGCGGAGAGGATGACGGCGAGGGCGATGACGCTTCCCCGGCGCCGCTTTCGCTCCAGGAACTTCGCCGGCAGCAGGTTTACGCGGTCGATCCCCCAGTCGGAAGCGGCCAGCCC
>JBFLWB010000164.1 GCA_040758155.1 Thermodesulfobacteriota bacterium | reverse complement strand
TCGTCGCACTTGGCGGGACCCTTCTTCGCCTTCGTGTGGCAGTCCTTGCACTGCTTGTGGAAGGCCTCTTTCGCGGAAAGCTTCTTGCCGTCCGTCTTGTCCCCGTGGCACTTGGCGCAGTTCTGCTCCTTGCCCGCCTCGTCGGCGTGATGGCAGGCCTTGCAGTTCTTCTCGATCGCGGCATGCGCCTTGTGGTCGTAGGCCACCGCCCCCTTCATCTTCCCGCCCTTGTTGAGGGTCATCTTGTCGGCGGGCGCGGCGAAGGCCGTGCCGAAGGCGAACACCACTCCGAAGACCAGAAGCACAAATACGGCGACTTTCCTCATTGCGTGCAACCCTCCTTGGATGGTTTTCACGGAATAATAGTTATTGCTCCCTCAGGAATCAACCAAAACTTCCCGGCCCGATCTTAACGCCATCTTCACACGGAATTTACATCGGCTTGATCCGCCGGTCCCATGGTGGAGATGGGATCCGTCCGGTAAGCGAAACGGATACTTCGACGGAGGTAATTGAAAATGTGCAGGTTTTCCGGATTCCTCGCGGGAATTCTGGCGATCCTTGCCCTGTCGGCCGGAGCCGCTCCCGCCGACGCGGCCGAGCTGGCGATCAACGGCGCAGGGGCTACCTTTCCGTACCCTCTCTATTCCAAATGGTTCTACGAATACTCCAACGCGAACCCCGGGGTGAAGTTCAACTACCAGTCGATCGGCTCCGGTGGGGGGATCAAGCAGATCACGGCGGGGACCGTCGATTTCGGCGCCTCCGACGCCCCGATGACGGAAGAGGAGCTCGGAAAGCTCCCCGGCCCGATCCTCCACCTGCCGACGGCGATCGGGGCGGTCGCGGTGGTCTATAACGTCCAGGGGGTCGGCTCCGGGCTGAAGCTCACCCAGGACATCCTGGCCGAGATCTTCCTCGGAAAGATCACGCGGTGGAACGATCCGAAGATCTTCGAGCTGAACAAGGAGATGAGGCTCCCCAACGCGGACATCGTCGTCGCCCATCGTTCCGACGGCTCCGGAACGACCGACATCTTCACGAACTACCTGTCGGCGGTGAACGCCGAATGGCGGGCCAAGGTCGGCCGCGGGAAATCGGTGAAGTGGCCGGTCGGGCTGGGCGGCAAGGGGAACGAGGGCGTCGCGGGCGTGGTCCAGCAGACGCCGGGCGCCGTGGGGTACGTCGAGCTGGCGTACGCAAAGCAGAACAAGATGGCCGTGGCCTCGATCCGGAACCGGGACGGCGCGTTCGTCGCCCCGACGATCGAGGCGACCTCCGCGGCGGCGGCCGGAGCCGCCAAGACGATGCCCGCGGACTTCCGCGTGTCCATCGTCGACGCCCCGGGGAAGGATTCGTACCCGATCGCCGGACTTACATGGCTGCTGGTCTACAAGGACCAGAAGGACGAGGCCCGGGGGAAAGCGCTGGTGCAGTTCCTGAAATGGGCGATCCGCGACGGGCAGAAGATGGAGGCGGCGCTCGATTACGCCCCGCTGCCGAAAGCGGTGGCGGACATGGTGGACAAGGCGCTGCGGCAGATCCACCACAAAGGGAAGTCGCTTTATTAGCGGCGCTCCGCCGATGGGCCAGCGGACCTTGAGGAAATCCAAGGACCGGATCTTCGAGAGGATCTCCGCGTTCTTCGCGTTCCTCGTGCTGGCCCTCGGCCTGCTGCTTTTCCTGGTCCTGCTGCACGCTTCCCTGCCCGCGATCCGCAGGTTCGGGGCGTCGTTCCTCCTCTCCCGCACCTGGGATCCGGTCGCCGAGGAATTCGGCGCGCTCCCCTTCCTCTACGGCACCCTGGTCTCCTCGTTCCTGGCGATCCTCATGGCGGTGCCGCTGGGCGTCGGGGGAGCCGTCTTCATCAACGATTACGCCCCCGCCTGGCTCAGGAAGCCGGTCTCGATGCTCGCGGAGCTGCTGGCGGCGATCCCGAGCGTCATCTACGGCCTGTGGGGAATCTTCGTCCTGGTGCCGGTGCTGCGGGACCACTTCATGAAGCCCGTCTCGAAGCACCTGGGTTGGATCCCCCTCTTCAAGGGCCCCGTCTACGGCCCGAGCATGCTGGCGGCGGGCGTGCTTCTGGCCATCATGATCGTTCCGTTCATTCTGTCGGTCAGCAGGGAGGTCCTGGCGACGGTCCCCGTCCGCCAGAAGGAGGCGGTCCTCTCGCTGGGGGGCACCCGCTGGGAGATGATCCGGATCTCCATCGGCCAGCACTGCATTCCGGGCATCTTCGGGGCGACGGTGCTGGGGCTGGGCCGGGCCCTCGGGGAGACGATGGCGGTGACGATGGTCATCGGGAACCGGCCGGAGATCTTCCTCTCCCTGTTCCAGCAGGGGTACTCCATGGCGGCGGTGATCGCCAACGAGTTCGCGGAAGCCGCGGACCTCCAGCTTTCCTCCCTCATCCTGGTCGGGCTGCTCCTCTTCCTGGTGACGTTCCTTGTCAACCTCGCGGCCAAATGGATGCTCGAGAGGATGGTCAGGGGCGCGGGCCGGGGGGACCTGGGGAAATGAAGACGATCGGCTTCCGCCGGAAGGCGGTCGACACGGGAATGCGGTGGATCTTTTACCTCTGCGCGTTCCTCGTCATCCTGCCGCTGTTCCTGATCTTCTTCGACCTGGTGGCCAAGGGGGCCAAGGAGCTCCGGTGGAGCCTGCTGACGGACCTCCCCCGCCCCGTCGGGGAGGCGGGAGGCGGCATCGCCAACGGGATCCTCGGCTCCTTCATCGTCACTCTCCTCACCATGCTGTGGTCCGTCCCCATGGCGGTGATGTGCGGGATCTACCTGGCGGAGTACGGCCGCGGGAAATTCGCCTCCGCCGTCCGGTTCACGGTGGACTCGCTGACGGGGGTGCCCTCCATCATCATGGGCATCTTCGGGTACATCCTCGTCGTTCTCCCCATGAAGCGGTTCTCCGCCTGGGCGGGCGCGTCGGCGCTCACGATGATCTTCATCCCCGTCGTCGTCCGCACGACGGAGGACATGCTGCGCACCGTTCCGAGGTCGGTCCGGGAAGCCGCGCTCGCCCTCGGGATCGAGCGGTGGAAGACGACCCTCTACATCGTGGTGCGCGTCGCTTCGGCGGGGATCGTCACCGGGATCCTGCTGGCCATGGCGCGCATCGTGGGGGAAACGGCCCCCCTCCTGTTCACGATCTTAGGCAACCAGTTCTGGCAGCTCCGCCTCGACCAGCCGATGGCGGCCATGCCGCTGCAGGTGTTCTCGTACGCCATCTCCCCGTATGCGGACTGGCACGACAAGGCATGGGCCGCCGCCCTGGTCCTCATCACCCTGGTCCTCGTCATCAATGTCGGCGCCCGGTTTATGACCCGGGAAAGGAAATAAGGCAGGAGCAAGGCATGGACAACGTCTTCGAGATCCGGAACCTGAGCGGGTGGTTCGGCGACCACCAGGTCCTCAAGGACATCCGGATGGACATCGCCCGCTACTCGGTCACCTCCGTCATGGGGCCGTCGGGGTGCGGGAAGAGCACCTTCATCCGGTGCCTGAACCGGATGCACGACATGACGCCGAATTTCCGCATGTCGGGGAAGATCCTCCTGGACGGCCGGAACATCGTCTCCGACGAGATCGACCCGGTGAACCTGCGGCGCAGGGTCGGGATGGTGTTCCAGCAGCCGAACCCGTTCCCCCGGATGTCGGTGTTCGAGAACGTCGCCGTCGGCCTCAAGCTGAACGGGAAGAAGATGTCCCGCGGCGAGCTCGCGGGCGTCGTCGAGAAGTCGCTCAACATGGCGGCGCTCTGGAACGAGGTGAAGGACCACCTGGACCGCCCCGGCGTCTCCCTCTCCGGCGGCCAGCAGCAGCGCCTGTGCATCGCCCGCGCCCTGGCGGTGGAGCCGGAGGTCCTGCTGATGGACGAGCCGTGCTCCGCCCTCGACCCGGTGTCCACCGCGAAGATCGAGGAGCTCATCGAGGATCTGAGCGAGAAGTACACCATCGTCGTGGTGACCCACAACATGCAGCAGGCGGCGCGGATCTCCGACAACGTCGCGTTTTTCCTTCTCGGGGAGCTGATCGAGATGGACAAGAGCGGTAAGATATTCACGAACCCCGCGGACCGGCGGACCGAGGAGTACATCACCGGAAGGTTCGGATGACCGCGGCGGAAGCATGACCGGAAGGGGGTGACCGGGGGATGGCAAAGAGGATCTCGGAACATTTCACGGAGCAGCTCGCGGAGCTCAAGGAGATGGTCCTCCGCATGGGGGGACTGGCGGAGCAGATGACCCGGACGGTCACCCAGGCGCTGGTGCAGCGGAACGCGGACCTGCTTCCCTCGGTGCGGTCGATGGAGACGCAGGTCAACCAGATGCACGTCGAGATCGACGAGGCGTGCCTCGAGATCATCGCGCTGCGGCAGCCCGCCGCGAACGACCTGCGGTTCATCACCGCGGCGATGAAGATCATCGTGGACATGGAGCGGATCGGCGACCTCGCGATCAACATCACCGAGAACGCCGAGCGGCTGCTCGCCGTCCCTCCCCTGAAACCGCTGATCGACATCCCCCGGATGGCCGAGACCGCCCAGGAGATGCTCAAGGACGCCCTCGACGCCTTCGTGAACGGCGACGCCGACCTGGCGCAGCGGACGGTCCTCCGGGACGACATCGTGGACCAGCTCAAGGACCAGGTGTTCCGGGAGCTGCTCACCTACATGACGGCCGACCCTTCCACGATCCCCCGGGCGATGGACCTGATTTTGGTCTCCCGCCACCTCGAGCGGATCGCCGACCACGCCACGAACGTCTGCGAGGACGTCATCTTCATGGTGAAGGGAAAGGACATCCGGCACCGCGGACCGGCCTGACCGCCCCCCGATCTTGACGCCATCTTCACACCGGCGTCATCCCCGCTTGAACTGCGCCCCCTAACATCGACCTCCAATCCCGTTGTGCGTTGCCACCACAGGAAAAGGAGGATCGAAAGGAATGGAAAAGCGTTTCGGGCTGCTGCTTTGCGTCGCGCTGGCCGTGCTGGCGGCCGCATGGGGGACCCCGGCGGGCGCCGAGAACCTGATCAAGGTCGACGGCTCCTCGACGGTGTTCCCGATCACCGAGGCGGTCGCGGAGGAATTCCAGAAGGCGGAGAAGGGCGCGGTCAAGGTCACGGTGGGGATCTCCGGAACCGGCGGCGGGTTCAAGAAGTTCTGCGTGGGCGAAACCGACATCAGCGACGCCTCCCGGCCGATCAAGGAGTCGGAGGTGAAGCTGTGCGGCGAGAAGGGGATCCGGTACATCGAGCTGCCGGTCGCCTACGACGGCCTCGCCGTCCTGATCAACCCGAAGAACGACTGGGTCGACCACATGACCGTCGCGGAGCTGAAGAAGATCTGGGAGCCGGCGGCCCAGGGGAAGGTCATGAAGTGGAACGACGTGCGCCCCTCGTGGCCGGACAAGCCGATCCGCCTGTACGGCCCCGGCACCGATTCGGGGACGTTCGACTACTTCACCGAGGCGATCAACGGCAAGGAGAAGGCCAGCCGGAGCGACTTCACGGCGAGCGAGGACGACAACATCCTGGTCCAGGGCATCGCGTCGGACGCGGGCGGCCTGGGCTACTTCGGCGTGGCGTATTACGAGAACAACAAGGACAAGCTGAAGCTGGTCGCCGTCGACGACGGGAAGGACGCCAACGGGAAGGGGCCGCAGCTCCCGACCTACGAGAACGTCGTGAAGGGGACGTACCAGCCGCTCGCCCGGCCGATATTCATCTACGTCAACGCGAAGTCGGCTGAGAAGCCCGAGGTCCAGCGGTTCGTGAAGTTCTACATGCAGCAGGGCGGGAAGCTCTCGAAGGAAGTCGGCTACGTGTCGCTTCCGAAGGAAGCGTACACCCTCGGCCAGGCGCGGTTCGACAAGCGGATGGCGGGCTCGGTCTTCGGGGGGCACGGCGCCCAGGTCGGCGTCCGGATCGAGGACCTGCTGAAGAAAGAGGGGAAGTGAGCCGAGGACCATGCCCCGGCGCTTCGCCTTGAGAATCAGGGAACGGGTGGTGGAGGGGGCGCTCCTCGCGAGCGCCCTCTTCTCCGTCCTCACCACGCTGGGCATCGTGGCCGTCCTGTTCTTCGAGACCTGGGAGTTCTTCCGGGAGGTCCCCCTCCTCGAGTTCCTCACGTCGACGCAGTGGACCCCGCTCTTCGACGACAAGCATTTCGGGATCCTCCCGCTGTTCTGCGGCACCTTTCTCACCACGACGATCGCCATGGCCGCCGCGCTGCCCGTGGGGCTGGTCAGCGCCATCTACCTGAGCGAATACGCCCCCGCGGGGGTCCGCAGCGTCGTGAAGCCGGTCCTGGAGCTCCTCGCGGCCGTCCCCACGGTGGTGTACGGCTACTTCGCCCTCCTGTTCGTGACTCCCCTCCTCCGGGGGATCTTTCCGGAGATCGCCGGGTTCAACGCCCTGTCGGCGGGGCTGGTCATGGGGGTCATGATCGTCCCCACCATCTCCTCGCTGAGCGAGGACGCGATGCACGCCGTCCCGATGGGCCTTCGGGAAGGCGCCCTTTCGGTCGGGGCCACGCGGTTCCAGACGGCGACCCGGGTCGTCGTCCCCGCCTCCCTGTCCGGGGTGGCGGCCGCCTTCATCCTGGGCATCTCGCGCGCCGTGGGGGAAACGATGATCCTGGCCATCGCGGCCGGCATGCAGCCGAGACTGACGCTCAACCCCCTGGAGCCGATCCAGGCGGTGACCGCGTACATCGTGCAGGTGAGCCTCGGCGACACCCCGACGGGGACGATCGAATACAAGACGATCTTCGCCGCCGGGATGTCCCTGTTCCTGCTCACCCTCGCCCTGAACGTGGCGAGCCACCTGCTCAAGCGGAAGTTCCGCGAAGTGTACGACTGACAGGGGACCCCGTGAGCGCCTGGAACCGGAAAACGCGGGATCGGCTGGTCGACAAGGCCTTTGCCCTGGCGGGGCTCGCCACGACGCTGATTGGCCTGGGGGTCCTCGCGGTCCTGCTGGCGGACGTCCTGACGGACGGAGCGGGAAGGATCTCCTGGCAGTTCCTCACGAGCTTCCCGTCGAGAAAGCCCGCCGAGGCCGGTTTCCTTTCCTCCATCGCCGGTTCCCTCTGGGTCGTGGCGACGACGGTCCTCGTGGCCGTCCCCGTCGGGGTGGCCGCGGCCGTTCACCTGGAGGAGTACAGCCGGAAGAACTGGCTTCACCACCTCCTCGAGATCAACATCGCCAACCTCGCCGGAGTGCCTTCGATCATCTACGGGCTGCTCGGGCTCGGCCTCTTCGTCCGCTGGCTCTCCCTCGGAAGGAGCATCCTGGCGGGGGGGCTGACGCTCGCCCTCCTCCTCCTGCCGATGATCATCATGGCCACCCGGGAGGCGCTGCGGGCCATCCCGATGTCGATCCGCGAGGGGGCCTACGCCCTCGGAGCCACGAAGTGGCAGGTCATCCGGGGACAGATCCTTCCCGCCGCATGGGGCGGCATCATGACGGGGGTCATCCTGTCCGTTTCGAGGGCCATCGGGGAGACCGCCCCCCTGATCACGATCGGGGCGCTGACCTACATCGCCTTCCTCCCGCAGGGCCCCATGGATCCGTTCACCGCGATGCCCATCCAGATCTTCAACTGGGTGTCGCGGCCCCAGAAGGGATTCCTCGTGAACGCGGCGGCCGGCATCATCGTTCTTCTGTTCATCACCCTGCTCATCAACGGAGCGGCGATATGGCTACGGCACAGGCACCAGCGGAAGATCCGATGGTAACCGAAGTGGAGTCGGCGGTGACGGAGCAGGCCTTCCACATCGAGAACCTGTCGGTCCATTACGGGGCGAAGCAGGCCGTGCGGAACGTCTCCTTCTCGATCCCCGCGCGGTCCACCACCGCGCTGATCGGCCCTTCCGGGTGCGGGAAAAGCACGCTCCTGCGCTGCCTGAACCGGATGAACGACCTCGTCCCCTCCTTCCGGATGACGGGCAAGGTCTCGTACGACCGGCAGGACCTGTACGCCCGGGGGGTGGACGTCATCGACGTCCGCCGCAAGATCGGCATGGTGTTCCAGAAGCCGAACCCGTTCCCGAAAAGCATCTACGAGAACATCGCCTTCGGCCTGCGGATCCAGGGGATCGGATCGCGGTCCGTGATCGACGGGACGGTCGAGGCGTCGCTCCGGAAGGCCGCCCTGTGGGACGAGGTCAAGGACTCCCTCGACCACTCCGCTCTCGCCCTGTCCGGCGGGCAGCAGCAGCGCCTGTGCATCGCGCGGGCCCTCGCGGTGCAGCCCGAGGCGATCCTGATGGACGAGCCGTGCTCCGCGCTCGACCCGATCTCGACGGGAAAGATCGAGGACCTGTCGTTCGAGCTCCGGAAGGAGTACACCGTGGTCGTGGTGACCCACAACATGCAGCAGGCGGCCCGGATCTCCGAGAACACCGCATTCTTCATGCTCGGGGAGATCGTCGAATACGACCTGACGAAGAAGATCTTCACCAACCCGTCCGACAAGCTGACCGAGGACTACGTCACCGGGCGGTTCGGCTGATCCGCAACCCCGGCGGCAGGGAGGAACGATGACGCGGGACGCATATATCCAGGCCCTCCGGGCGCTCGAGGAGGAGTTCCAGCTCCTGGGCCGGATGGTGGGCGCGGCGATCCGCCGGGCCGTGGAGTCGCTGAAGAACCGGGACCTGGCGGCGGCGCGGGAGGTCGTCCGGAACGATCTCGAGATCAACCGGAAGCGCTTCGAGATCGAGGAGCGGTGCTTCGACCTCATCGCGACGCAGCAGCCCGCGGCCGTCGACCTGCGGACCATCGGCTCGATCCTCATCATGTCCACCGACCTGGAGCGGATGGGGGACCATGCGGAAGGGATCGCCAGGATCACCCTCCTGCTCGAGGGAAAGCCGCTGGTCAAGCCGCTGATCGACATCCCCCGCATGGCGGAGAAGGTGCTGTCGATGCTCGAACGGACCCTCGACGCGTTCGCGGCCCGCGATGCCGAAAATGCGCGCGCCATCTGCGGCGAGGACGACGAGATCGACGCCCTGCACAACCAGGTCTACCGGGAGCTGCTGCTCCTCATGATCGGAAGCCCCCACATCATCGAGGGGGCCACCTATCTGCTGTGGGTCTCCCACAACCTCGAGCGGATCGCGGACCGGGCGACGAATCTCGCGGAGAGGGCCGTATTCGTCGTGACGGGCAGGATGGAGGAGCTGAACGTTTCGAAATACCGGCCGTGATAATCTTATGGAAACGATGGAAGCGAAGGGGGGGCCGGCCATCGCCCGGATCGCCGCCGTCGACATCGGGTCCAACGCGATCCGGTTCTACGTCGTGGAGACCGGCGGCGAATCCCCGTACCGCGTCCTCGAAAATCTCCGGGAGCCGATCCGCCTGGGAGGCGACGTCTTCCTGACCGGGAAGATCCGGGAAGAGAACCTGCGACGGGCCGAGGCCGCCTTCCGGCGGTTCCGCCAGCTCCTCAAGACCCACGGCGTCCAGACCGTGCGGGCGGTCGCCACCTCCGCCACGAGGGAGGCCTCGAACGCGGAGCTCCTCCTTTCCCGCCTCGAGCGCGCCTCGGGCGTCCGCGTCGAGATCATCGACGGCGAGGAGGAGGCCCGGCTGATCACCCTCGCCGTCGGCCGGAAGATCCCGCTCGCGAAAAAGACCGCGCTCATCGTGGACCTCGGCGGCGGCTCGGTGGAGATCACCTTCGTAGAGAACGGGAAGATCACCCTGGCCGATTCGCACAACTTCGGGGCGGTGCGCCTGCTGGACATGCTCTCCTCCGCCGAGGACGAACTGCGGGGGGCCGGACAGCTCCTGAACGAGTACATGGACCTGATCGGCATGAAGCTCTCCCGGTGGAAAAACGGCAGGAAGGCCGCCCTGTTCGTCGCGACCGGCGGGAACATCGAGGCGGTCGCCGCCATCCCCGACGTCCGCGCGGAGCCGCACCCGGACTATCCGGACACCGTCCGGATCCGGGCCGGGCAGCTTCGCCGCCTGATGGAGGAGCTCTCCGGGATGTCGCTGAAAAACCGCATGGAGCGGTACGGCCTGCGGGAGGACCGGGCCGACGTCATCCTGCCGGCCTGCTTCGTCTACCACCGGATCGCCGAGCTGAACGGCTCCGAGGAGATCCTGGTCCCCCGCGTGAGCCTCAAGGACGGCATCGTCCTCGAGATCCTCGAACGGGAAAAAGGGGTCGAGCATCTTCTCGACCTGAGAGAACAGGTCTGCGTGTCGTGCCGGGGGATGAGCGCGAGGTACCGGCTCGATCAGAAGCACGCGGAGAAGGTCGCCGAGCTGTCGCTGCATCTGTTCGACGCGACCGAATCGCTCCACGGGTACGGGAAGCGGGAACGGATCCACCTCGAGGCTGCGGCGCTGCTGCACGACATCGGCTACTTCATCGGCGTCCGAGGCCACCACAAGCACAGCCACTACATCATCGCCAACACGGAAATCGTGGGCCTTTCGCCGGCGGAACGGCTGGCCGTGGCCGGGATCGCCCGGTATCACCGGAAAGCCGTGCCCGCCGCGAGCCACCCGGAGTTCGAGGCGCTCCCCAAGCGCGATCGCGACGTCGTCCGGTCCCTCTCCGCCATGCTCCGCCTCGCCGAAGCGCTCGACCGGGAGTACGCGGGGGCGATCCGGGTCCTCGAGTGCCGCCTCCAGGACGATGCGCTCCTCCTGCGGGCCGCCTGCAGGAAATCGTGCGCGATGGAGGCCATGAACATCCGGAACGCGGCGTCGGTGTTCGGGGAGCAGTTCGGGATCGAGATGCGGCTGGCCGTCGAGCCGGAAGGGTGACGAGGATGACGACGCAACCGCTTCGCAACGACACCCCGGGAAAGCTGATCGCCGTCGAGGGGCTGGACGGGTCCGGGAAATCCACGCAGGTGCACCTCATCCAGCGGTGGCTGCAGCTTTCGGGGTACAAGGTTTTCTTCACGGAGTGGAACTCCTCGGCCCTCGTCCGGGACGCCACCCGGAAGGGGAAGAAGCGGAACCTGCTCACCCCGACGACGTTCTCCCTCATCCACTGCACCGACTTCGCGGACCGGTACGAGCGGAACATCCTGCCCATGCTCCAGGCGGGCTTCATCGTCCTGGCCGACCGCTACAAGTTCACCGCCCTGGCCCGGGACACCGTGAGGGGATGCCCGGCGGAATGGGTCGACCAGCTCTACAGCTTCGCCTTCCAGCCCGACATCACCTTCTACTTCTCCGTGCCGCTGCGGACCGCGCTCGACCGGATCCTGGCGGGACGGCCGGAGCTGAAATACCACGAGGCGGGGATGGACCTGGGGCTGTCCGCCGACCCGGTGGAGAGCTTCCGGCTCTTCCAGGGTCGGATCCACAAGGCGTACGAGGCCCTCGCGCGAAAGCACGGGTTCACGCGGATCGACTCCGCCCGCCCGGTCGAGGCGGTCCAGGAGGAGGTCCGGGCCATCCTGCGGGAGCGCATCGCCCTCGCCCGCTACAAGGCCGTCCAGCGGAGGGTGTCCCCATGAGCCG
>JBFLWB010000163.1 GCA_040758155.1 Thermodesulfobacteriota bacterium | reverse complement strand
ACCATGAAGGCCGGGCTCCAGTCCTTCCATTCCCCCGAGCGCACCAGCCGCTCCCCCTCGCTCGCCCGCCGCGCCGCGCCCAGCATCAGCATCATGGTCAGCTCGGCGGTGGCGTCGGACAGCACGTCGGGGGTGTTCGTGACGACGATCCCGCGCGCCTTCGCCTCCGCGACGTCCACGTGGTCGTAGCCGACGGAGAAATTGGCGATGATCCGGACGCGAGCCGGGAGCCGCGCGATCAGGGCGGCGTCGAACCGCTCCGTGTGGCAGGGGAGGATGGCGTCGACGTCGCGAGCCCGCTCGACGATCCCGTCGGCGGTATAGAGGACGTCGCCCGGGTTCAGCCGGGCGTCGTAATCCCGCAAGAGCCGGGCCTCGACGGCGTCCGGCAGCTTGCGGGTCACGAGGACGGCGGGCTTAGCCTGCATTTCTCACCAGCCTCCTACTGCGGCGGCGGATACGGGCATGTCTGCTGCGTTGCGCTCGGTCGGGCTCCTCGACGCACCGTCCAGTGCGCCTCCGGGGCCCTCGGTCGCGACGCCTTGCATCCACGCCCGTCTCCACCCCCTCGCTACGGACGCTGGCGAGAAATGCAGGCTCGCCATGTCAGCCGCCGTACACGATACTCGGGAGCCACAGCCCGATCTGGGGGAACATGTACAGCAGGAATATGGCAAGGATCTGCATAATCATGAACGGGATCATCCCGAGGAAGATCTGGTTCAGCGTCACGTGCGGAGGCGCCACCCCTTTGAGGTAGAACGCCGCCATCGCCACCGGCGGCGACAGGAACGCCGTCTGGAGGTTGAGCGCCACAAGCAGGCCGAAGAAGAGCGGGTCGATGCTGAAGTGCGTCAGCAGCGGAAGGAAGATCGGCATGAAGATGATGATGATCTCGGTCCATTCCAGCGGCCAGCCCAGCAGGAAGATGATGATCTGCGCCAGCAGCATGAACTGCACGGGGGAGAGGTCGAGTCCCGTCACCCAGTTGTTGACGATCTCCTGCCCTCCCAGCAGCGCGAACCCCGCGGCGAAGATGCCCGATCCGATGAACAGCCAGCACACCATCGCGCTGGTCCGCGCGGTGAGGATGACCGACTCCTTGAGCATCTTCATGCTGAACTGCCCGTAGGCGACGGCCAGCGCCAAACCGCCGAACGATCCCATCGCCGCCGCCTCCGTCGGCGTGGCCAGCCCCGCGATGATCGAGCCGAGCACGCCTAAGATCAGCAGCGCCAGCGGGAAGAAGGAAGTGAGCAGCAGCCGGAAGACCTCGAGCCGGGAGAAATCGAAGATGAGATAGAAGATCGCCAGCGACACGACGGCGAACCCGAGGACGTACCAGTATGCCATGGGCGCCGGTTCGCGGGCGGGCTTCGCTTCCTCCGCGGCGGGGGCGGGCGCTTCGGCGACGGTCCCCGGCGGCTCCTGCAGCCCGCCGGCGCTTTCGGCTTCCGGAGTGCCCGGCGGTTCCTGGAGCCCCCCTGCGGTTTCCGCTTCCGCGGCGCCCGGCGGCTCCTCCAGCCCGCCGCCGTAGTAGTCCGGCTCCGTTTCCGTAGACGGGGCCTGAGCCGTATCGGCGGATTCCGCACCGGGTTCCGCCGCCATCCCCATCTCCTGCACGCCGGTGACCGCTTCCTGGGGCTTCGTCACGGCGAAGTAGGTCGGCCCCATGATCATCACGGCCGACAGCGCGGGCAGCAGCGCCATGCCGAGGTTCTTGAACAGCGTGCGCCTCGGGATCCCGTGGTCCCCGTTTCCGAAGGCCGCCTTGGTCAGCCCCGCAAGGGCGTTGCTCCCTCTTTTCGAGAGCACCTCCGCCCATTCCGGCAGCTCCACGCGCTTGTCCTCCTCGGACAGCGGCGGCGCATTGTGTGGGAACAGCTTCGCGTAGAGGATGATCCCGCCGAGGTAGAGCCCCGCCAGCATGAGGCCCGGGAAGAAGGCGCCCGCGTAAAGCTGCATGACCGAGACGCCCGCGGTGGCGCCGTAAAGGATCAGCAGGACCGACGGCGGGATCAGGATGCCGAGAGTGCCGCCCGCGGTCACGGCGCCAGCCGAGAGCCGGATGCCGTACCCGGCCTTGAGCATCGCGGGGAAGGCGAGCAGCCCCATGAGCGTGACGACCGCGCCGATGATGCCGGAGGCGCAGGCGAAGATGGCGCAGGTGACGACCGTCGCGACGGCCAGCGCTCCCGGGATGCGGCAGGTCGCCAGGTGCAGCGAATGGAACAGCCGCTCGATCAGGTTGGCGCGCTCGACCAGATACCCCATGAAGACGAACAGCGGCACCGAGATGAGCACGTCGTTGTTCATGACCCAGTAGGCGCGCTGCACCATCAGGTCGAGCGTCCGGGCGACCGCCGTCGACGGGTCCGCGCTGTAGTAAGCGAACCAGGTAAACATCGTGCCCATCCCCATCAGCGTGAACGCGGTAGGGAACCCGAGCATGATCATCACGACGATCAGGCCGAGCATCAAAAGGCCGAGGTGGCCGAGGGTCATCTTGTCCGGCGACGGCATCATGTAAAAGAGCAGTCCGACGACGATCGCCATCATGATAAGGCCGAACCATACCCCTTTTTTCATTTGTGCTCTTTCTCCCTTTCGGTGAGGATGGCGTCGACCCTTGCGATGTCTTCGTCCTTGACGTGCATCTGTTCTTTAAGCTTCTCGACGTCGACTTCCTCGACGTCCTCCTCCCTCGATGGCCACTTGCCGTCCTTGAGGCAGATCCCGCAGCGGATCATTTCAACGATCCCCTGCATCAGGATGAACGCCCCGGCGACCGGTATGACGGTCTTGAACCAGTAGAGCGGCGGCCCCTCCGCGGTGATGCTGGAACGCTCCCAGATTCTCCACGACTCCGCGGCGTACCGGTATCCGGCCCAGCACAGCGCGGTGACGCCGGGCAGGAAGAACACGAAGTAGAGCGTCAGGTCGAGCCCGGCCTGCACCCGCGGGGGGAAGAAGCCGTACAGGACGTCGCCGCGCACGTGGCCGTTCCGTGACAGCGTGTAGGCGCCCGCCATCATGAACAGCGTCCCGTACATCTGGAGCATCATGTCGAAGGCGTAGGGGTGCGGCTCGTTGAGCGCGTACCGGGAGAAGACCTCATAGGTGATCAGGAGGGTGAGCGTTACGATGAGCCAGGCGACCGTCTTGCCGACGGCGGTGCTGATCTTGTCGACGATGAACAGTTTTTTACGCATGTTCGACCTTTCGAAAATCAGCCATCCGGGCTTTCGCCCGGATGGCTGTCAGGGGATGACGGGAATAAGCGGTCAGCCCTTCGCGCCCTTCTTCGGGGCCGCCTTCTTCTTTCCGAAATAGTAGTTGTACGCCATGCGCCGGTTGACGTTGTAGTCCATGTCCCACGCCACCGCGCGACGCGCGAATTCCCGCTGCGACTCGACGATCTCCTTGAACAGCGGGTTGTCCGCCGACTTCTTCTCCATGACGACGTCGTTCACTTCGAGCTGCTTCTGCAGGATCGCGTCGGGCGTCTTGTAGAACTTCACGCCCTGCTTGGTCTGCATCTCGATGTAGTCCTTCGAGTAGCGGTCGATCGCCTTCCAGGACATGTCGGCCGAGGCCGCTTCCACGCAGACCCCGATGAGCGCCTTCAGCTTGTCGGGCATCGCGTTGAACTTGTCCTTGTTGAACAGGATCTCGAAGGCCTCCGCGTTCTGGTGGTAGCTCTGCAGCATGCACACCTTGGAGACGTCGGGGAAGCCGAGCAGCCGGTCGGAGCTGGCGTTGTTGAACTCGGCGCCGTCGAGCAGGCCGCGGTCCATCGCCGGCACGATCTCGCCGCCGGGCAGCGCGTTGACCGCCAGCCCCATCATGGTGAACATGTCGACGGAGATCCCGACGGTGCGGTACTTCAGCCCCTTGAGGTCCTCCAGCTTGGTGATCGGCTTCTTGAACCAGCCCAGCGGCTGCGTCGCCATCGGGCCGTAGGCGAAGGACACCACGTTCGCGCCGATCTGCTGGTAGATCTTCTCCAGGAATTCCTTGCCGCCGCCGTACTTGTGCCACGCAAGCTGCATGTTGGCGTCCATGCCGAAGCCGGGGCTGGAGCCCCACAGCGCGAGGGCGTTCTGCTTGCCGTAGTGGTAGACGAAGACGCCGTGGCCGCCGTCGAGCGTCCCCTTGGAGACCGCGTCCAGCAGCGCGAAGGCCGGGACCACCGACCCCGCCGGCAGAACTTCGATCTTCAGGTCGCCGCCGCTGGCGTCGTTGACCTTCTTCGCGAAGTCGAGGGCGTATTCATGGAAAATGTCCTTGCTCGGCCAGGTGCTCTGCCACCGCATGTTGATCGGGCCGGCGGCCTTGGCGATCTTCGGGAAGCCCAGCGCAGCCGCGCCGGCGGTCGCTGCCGCGGCGCCCGCGAGGAAACCGCGGCGGGATACGTCGATCCCCTTCTTTTCCTTGCCCGGGTCTTTCTTTGCCATGTCTCTCCTCCGGATAGTGATGATAGTGGTGTTTCGCAGTACCGGTACCGTCCGTCTGAAGCGGCAACGCGTAGATCGACCTCCCGGCGACATTACCCGGCCTTACTGCCGGACGGGGACGCTCTCCCCGGATCCCCCTCTCTGGGCTTCACCCCCTTTTGGATTTCCCGCGGTCGACATGGCGGCGCCGGGAGCTGCAAACCCGGTTTGCCCGATGCTAAGATGCCGTCGCGGCAGGCCGCACCGCCATCGGATACGTTGTTTTGCCGAAATGCCCGATGCTATTACCCGTCAAAGGGCGGAACCTGATACGGTCGGACAGGAGAGGACGCATCCGCCTGGATTACCGGTGGCCGCGAACCGAAAGCGCACCCGGCATGGGCTTAGATAGCACGGCCCAAGGAACCGTGTCAAATGGAAAACATTCCGGTTTCGAACGTGATTTTAAGATATTCGGGCTCACGGATCCCCTTTGGTGCGTCCGAAGTAAAACAGCAGAGGGAAACTCAGCCTGCCCATTCCAGCCGGATCCGGCATGCCTCCCGGTCCCCGCACCGGATCGAATGATCGGACTGCGGCCTCCCGTCCCGATCGGAGATTCCGGTGACCAGCTCCGCCTCGTCGCCGCAATGCAGCTCCTTCTTGTAGTGGACCTGGATCCGGGAAGCCGCGCGTTCCGCGGCGAATCCGGCCGGCAGCGACCGGAGCGCCCATTCCACGTATCGGACGTTGTTGACATGGTCGTTGTTGTCGAGATCGGCGGGGCCGACCGCGATCCGCAGCGGAGGGGCGTCCCCGTCGAACTCCGGCAGCTCCTCCAGGTTGTCGAAGGACGCGCCGGATTCCCCGGCGACGCCGAAGCCGCCATAGATCTCTTCCGGCACGCGGACCGGCTTCCGCGCGCGAAGGTCCGTGAAGATCCAGACGGAGCGCGCCTCGGCCAGCGCGTTCCCGTTTTTTCCGATCACGCGGTATTCCCTGTTCGCCAGGAACCTTTTGAAGGTGGTGGGGCGCGTCTCGATCCGGACGGTTTCTCCGAAAAGGGGCCAGGAGGAGACGGCGACGTCCCACTTCAGGAGCAGGAACAGCTGACCGGTCTTCCAGTAATAGTCGAGCGGGAAGCCCGCCGCCTCGCTGTTCAGCGTCGCGATGTCCTCGAAGTAATGCAGGAGGGCCGGGGGCGTCAGCCGCCGGCGCCGGTCGATCTCGTAGTAGTGGACCAGGTAGTCCCGGGAAAACATCGTCGGGCTCCCCGGATCAGCGGCGGCTCCTTATATATCGAAGGAATGCGATGCCGGCGACGAAGGACGCCGCGCCGATCCACCGGTGGTATTCGCCGAGGTTGATTCGTCCGTAGAAGGGGTGGTTGTAAGTCCTGAAATACACTGCGAACACTCCGAAGAGCAGCAGGCCGAGGGCGAACAGGTAGAGGTAGATCCTCAGGTAGGCGGTCCAGTTTTTCTTCTCCGGGGCCATCTCGCTCTCTCCCGTTCGGAGGATTGCAGACGTTTATTATAGTAGATATCACAATGGGATTTTTTCCGCGGAGGAGACGGGGAGTTGGAAGCGGGACGGGGCGCGCCGGAGCGTAAGGCGCGGGCGCTGACGGAGCGGCTGCGGCGATGCGACATCTGCCCCCGCATGTGCCTGGTGGACCGGATCAAGGGGGAGCGCGGTTACTGCGGGATCGGCGGCCGCGCGGTCGTGGCGTCGTACGGGCCGCACTTCGGGGAGGAGGCGCCGCTGGTGGGGAGCTCCGGGTCGGGGACCGTCTTCTTCTCCGGCTGCCCCCTGCGCTGCGTCTTCTGCCAGAACTACGGGATCAGCCATCTGCGGGAAGGGGAGGAGGTCGACGCGGAGACGCTGGCGGGAATCTTCCTCGCGGTCGCGCGGTCCGGATGCCACAACCTGAACCTGGTGACGCCGACCCACGTGACGCCGCAGATCGTGGAGGCGCTGGGGCTGGCCGCCGCGCGCGGCTTCACCCTGCCGGTCGTCTACAACTGCCCGGGGTACGAGCGCGTGGAGACGCTTCGGGAGCTCGAGGGGATCGTCGACATCTACATGCCGGACCTCAAGTTCCTCGACCCCGCCTCCTCCGCCCGCTATTGCGGCGCGCCGGACTATCCGGAAATCGCCCGGGCCGCCCTCAGGGAGATGGCGCGGCAGGTTGGGCCGCTGGTCGCAGACCGCCATGGAGTCGCCGTCCGCGGCCTACTCGTCCGCCACCTTGCGATGCCGGGAGGCGCTTCCGATACGAAGGCGGTAATCGACTTCCTGGCGGAGGAGATCGGCCCGGACACGTACCTGAACCTGATGGACCAGTACCGCCCGTGCGGGGAGGCGCACGCCTTCCCGGAAATCTCCCGCCGCCTCTTCCCGGAGGAGTGGCGGGAGGCGAGGGAATACGCCGTCCGCCGGGGGATGACCCGCTAAGGCACCAGGACGATCTTCCCCAGCGCTCCCGGCGACATCACGGCGACGTGGCTCTCCGGCGCGGAGGCCAGCGGCAGCTCCCGGGAGACGACGGGGCGCAGGGAACGGTTCTCCAGCCCCGCCCTTATGCCCGCGTGGACGGACGCCCGGTCCTCTTCCGAAATGTTGAACAGGAGCATTCCCAAGATGGAGGCGTCGCGGGACATGACGTCGCGCGGATCGATCTCCGCCGGCCCCCGGCTGCCGATCGCGACCACCCGGCCTCCCATCGCCAGAATCTTGAGGTCCTTGCCCAGGTTCACGTTGGACAGCATCTCGAGGATGACGTCGAAGCCGCGGCCGCCGGTAAACCACATCGCCCGCTCGAAATGATGGGGGTCCCTGTGGTCGAGGACGTGGTGCGCGCCCTCCCGCGCCGCTAAAGCGCTTCCCTCCGCCGTTCCCGCCGTCCCCGCGACGCGCAGCCCCGCCGCCCGGGCGATCTGCACCGCCGCGATTCCGACGCCCCCGCTGGCGCCGTGGACCAGGACCGACTCCCCGGGGACGGCGCGCGCCCGCTGGAAGAGCGCCCGCCACGCGGTGCCGTAAGGGACGCCGAGCGCGGCCCCCTGGGCGAAGGACGCCTCGGAAGGCAGCGGGTGGACCCGCGACGCTTCGCACAGGGCGTACTCCGCGTAGGCGCCCGTGAGCGTTCCGGAAGTGTAAACCCGGTCTCCGGGCGCGAAGCCGCTCGCATCCCCTCCGACCGTCTCGACGGTCCCCGCGGCGTCGTGCCCCGGCGTGTAGGGAAGGGACGGGCGACGCGCGTAGGCCCCGGAACGGATGTACGTCTCCACGGGATTGACGCCGGCGGCCCGCACCCGGACCAGGAGCTGCCCGGGACCCGGGACGGGCAAGGGAAGCTCCTCCAGCCGCATCGCTTCCGGAGGGCCGAACTCCCGAACGACGATCGCCTTCATGGGGGCTCCTTTCCTGAGGTACACTGACTACAAGCGATGATAACAGGGGGGACGCCATGGGCGAAAGCGACGGCAAGGTGATGGCGGGCGCGCTGCTGGTGCTTACGGGAGTGGTCCTGGGAGCGGGGGCCGCGCTCCTGCTTGCGCCCCAGTCGGGGGAGGATACCCGGCGCGACATATCCCGCAGCGCGAAGAAGGCCCGGCGCATGGTCGAGGGCGCCGCGGAGGATTTCGCCGAGACCGTCTCCGGAATGGTCGATTCCATCGAGGAGAGCTCGGAAGAGCTCCTCTCCCGCGGGAAGGGGCTGGCGAAGGAATCGCGGGAAGCCGTGCTGGAAGCGATCGAGGAAGGGCAGAAGCGGCTGGCGCGCCAGCGGGAGAAGCTGGCCGGCCTCCTGGAGTAGACGATAACGTTTTCGACGGGGAGCGCATGGATTCGGACAAGGACAGGCCGGATACGCCGGAACCGGATACGCCGGAAGAAGAGAGCTTCGCGGATCTTTTCGACAAGAGCTTCGTGGCCCCGACGCGGTACGAGCCGGGGCAGAAGGTCGTCGCGCGGGTCATCAAGGTGACCCCCGAGTGGATCTTCCTCGATCTCGGACGGAAGGGTGAGGGGATCCTCGCGGCGAAAGAGCTCGCGGACGAATCCGGGAACGTCCAGGTGAAGGAGGGCGACACGCTGGCGTCGTACTTCGTTTCCTCCGACGGCAGCGAGATGCGGTTCACGACGCGCGTGACGGGCGGCTCGGCAGGCGCCGCGCACCTCGAGGATGCGTGGCGGACCGGCATCCCCGTGGACGGCCTGGTGGTGAAGGAGATCAAGGGCGGGTTCGAGGTCCGGCTCCCGGGAAGCGTCCGGGCGTTCTGCCCCCGCTCGCAGATGGGGTCGGCGCGGAGCCGGGACGCCGCGGAGGCGGCCGGAAGGAAGCTGCCGTTCCGGATCACCCAATACGACGAGAAGGGGCGCAACATCGTCGTCTCCAACCGCGTGCTCGTCGAGGAGGAGGAGCGGCGGAAGCGGGAGGAGTCGATGGCCACGCTCGCGGAAGGGATGGTGGTCCGGGGGAAGATCACCTCCATCCGGGATTTCGGCGCGTTCGTCGACATCGGTCCCATCGAAGGATTGCTCCCCGTTTCCGAGATCGGGTGGGAGCGGGTAGAGGACATCCGGGAGGTCCTCTCGCCGGGGCAGGAAGTCGAGGTGGCGATCGCGAAGCTCGACTGGCCCAACAAGCGGTTCACGTTCAGCCTGAAGAAGACGCTTGCGGACCCGTGGGAGGCCGCGGCGCAGCGCTTCCCGGCGGGCTCGCGCCATGTCGGGAAGGTGGCGCGCCTCACGGCGTTCGGCGCGTTCGTCTCCCTGGGCGGCGGGATCGACGGGCTTCTGCACATCTCCCGTCTGGGAGGCGGGAAGCGGATCAAGTCGCCCTCCGAGGTCGTCTCCGTGGGGCAGGAGGTCGAGGTCAAGGTGGAGTCGGTGGACGCGGCGCAGCGGCGCGTCGCGCTGTCGCTCGCCGGGGCGGAAGGAGAGCGGGAATCGCCCGATGGCGAGGCGGAGGACTACCGGAAATACATCGAGCGGCCGACAGACGCGCCGGCCGTCGGAGCCCTCGGCGAGGCGCTCCGGGCGAAGATGGAGCGGAAAAAGAAGAAGTAGCGCCGGTCCTCGCCTACAGGTTCATGTGCCCCAGGAAATACGGCATCTGGAGGCGCCACCACGGCCAGTCGTGGCTGACGTCGTGCCCCCAGTAGTCGAACCAGGCGGGGACCTCCTTCGCGGCAAGGACCGCCTGAAGCGCCCGGGTGTCCGCCAGCGTTTCCTCCTCCCACGCGCCCTGCCCCGCGCAGACCACGATCCGTCCCTTGCGGATCCTCTCCAGGTACCACGGGTCCGTCAGATTCGGCAGGTAGGCGAGCGGGGAGTTGAAGTAGGCGGCGGGGTCCGGGCAATCGCCCAGGAAATGCGCGGCGGAATAAAGCCCCGACAGCGCGATCACGGCGTCGAAGACGTCGGGGTGGCGGAAGAAGAAGTTCACGGCGTGGAACGCGCCCATGCTGCACCCCGTGGCGAGGATCCCGCCGGAGCGCGGCATCAGTCCGCGGAGGAACGGGACCGCCTCCTCCACTACATACCGGTCGTAGTCGTTGTGCCGCCGCGCCCGCCCGGCGGCGGGAACGGAATCGTTGCACCAGGACTCGTGGTCGATGCTGTCCAGCGTGAACAGCGTGATCATGCCGGCGTCGATGAAGGGGCGGCACGCCTCGACCATCCCGAAATCCTCGTATTCGTAGAAGCGGCCTCCCTGGCAGGGGAACACGATCACCGGCTTTCCGCCCTGCCCGTACACCTTCAGCTCCATGTCCTGTCCGAGGCTGCGGCTCCATCCGCGGTGGTATTCGATGTTCATCCCCTGGCTCCTTTCCTTAGGAGTCACTCGGTCCGATGGATGCGGTTGGCGGCCGAAAGGATCTCGTCGAGCTCCGCGGAGCGGAGCAGGTAGCCGTAGTCGCCGATCGCGGCGCGGAAGACGGAATCGATCCGCTCGTGGTGGCAGACGAGGGGGCTCAGCTCCCGCAGGAGCTCCTCGTGCGGGACGGCGTACCGCTTCGACGTCTTCCGCCCCACGTAGGCGCAGTGGTACGGGCGGCTCCAGGACGCCGTGAAGCGGCCGTGCGCGACCAGGCGCGCCCATTCCCGGTAGATGTCGATGTCGTTGGCGTAGTTGAACATGTCCGTCGTCAGCCCTCCCGGCGGGCGCATGTTCACCTCCAGCGCCGTGATCCCCCCGTCGCGCTCGTCCCGGAAGAACTCCAGGTGGAAGAAGCGCTCCCGGACGTCGAACGCCCGCACGGTGCGGCGCCCCGCCTCCTCCAGGTCGGCCGGGATCTCCCGGAGCGAGTAGTAGTAGACGTGGTCGTCCTCGTTCACCGTTTCCATGATCCCCTTGCTGTATGCGTGGGCCGTGTGGAAGACGATCTCCCCGTCGCGGTCCGCCAGCCCGTCGAAGGAGAAGATCCTCCCCCGGACGAACTCCTCCACGATGTAGTCCGCCGGCGGCTTCGCGGCGAAGAAGGCGGCGAGGCGCGCGTCGTCGTCGATGCGGAACGTCGCGAACGCCCCCACGCCGATGTCCGGCTTGGCGACCACGGGATACCCGGTCTCCGCAACCAGCCGCCGCGCCTCCTCCGGCGTGCGGACCACGGCGCCCCGGGCGACCCGCACCCCCGCGGAGCGGTAGACCTCCTTCATGGAGGATTTTCTTTTGACGCGGCCGATCCCGTCCTCCCGGATCCCCGGTACGTTGAAGTCCGTGCGCAGCCGCGCCTCGGTCTCCAGCCAGTGCTCGTTCAGGGAATCGATCCGGTCGATCTTCCCGTGCCGGTGGGTGAAGTGCCCCAAGGCGCGCAGGAGGGAATCGTACGATTCCATGCTGTCCGCGCGGTAATATTCCGTCAGCGCGTCCCGAAGGTCCGGCGGCAGCGATTCGTGCGGCGCGTCGGCCAGCCCGAGGACGTTCACCCCCTCCTCCCGGAGGCGGATGCAGAAAAGGCGGTAGTTCGGCGGGAAATGGGGCGACAGGTAGACGAAGTTCATGGGAAAATCCTCTCAAGGCAGGCGCGGAACGTCAAGCCGCCCGCCCTTGACACCGGCGGTCCGCGGCTGCTAAATTGAGGTTTAGCACTCTGCCGTTGGGAGTGCTAAATTGCGGCAGGGGAAGATGAAATGGGTCCCGGCGTGGACGAGCGAGCGGCCCAGGTGCTGCGCCACATCGTCGAGGATTACGTCTCCACGGCGGAGCCGGTGGGATCGCGCACCGTTTCCAAGAAGATGGGGCAGACGCTCTCCCCCGCGACGATCCGCAACATCATGGCCGACCTCGAGGAGATGGGATTCCTCGCCCAGCCGCACACCTCCGCGGGACGGATCCCCACGGCGTCGGGATTCCGATTCTACATCGACCGCCTGCTCCTCCGGCGCGCCCTCGTGCAGGGGGAGATCGAGCAGCTCAACCTCGCGGCGCACGAGGGAGGGGGCTCCGCGGACGGGCTGGTCCGGCAGGTGAGCCGCCTGCTCGCGAACCTGGCTTGCCAGGCGAGCGTGGTGATCGTCTCCCGCCCCGACGAGCAGCGGCTGCGCTCGGTGAGTCTCATGCGCGCCTCGCTGGACAAGATCCTGCTGGTCGCCGTCATGCAGGGTGGGTACGTGCAGCACCGCCTGATCGAGGGGGAGCCGGACATCACCCCCGACGAGCTCGAGAAGATCAACGCGTACCTGAACCAGCTCGCCGAGGGGCTGACGCTGCCGCAGCTCCGGGTGCGGGTGCGCACCGAGCTGCGGAAGGAGAAGGCCCGGTACGACCGGGTGATGCACCGCGCCCTGACCATGGGCGCCCGCGCGCTCGCCGACAGCGGCCCGGGCGAGGTGTTCGTCGAGGGGCGGGCCAACATCCTGGACCAGCCGGAGTTCGCGGAGGACGTCGACCGGCTCAAGCGGATCCTGCGCGCCTTCGAGGAGAAGACCGTGATCTTCCGCCTCCTCGACCGCGCGATGGCCAGCCAGGCGATCCAGGTCTCCATCGGACAGGAAAATCCTGTGGAGGAGCTGGGGGACGTCTCGGTCGTGGCTTCCGGGTACCGCCAGGGAGACTCCGCCGTGGGGAGCATCGGGCTGATCGGACCCGTCCGGATGGACTACTCGCGGATGATCCCGCTGGTGGAGTACACCGCGAACCTGCTCACCACGATGTTCGGGCACAGGTAGCGCCTCCGGACGTTCCCACACATCGACATCGGGAGAGAGACGGAAATGGAAGATAAGGAGAGGGAAGCGCCGCACGAAGAGATCGTCCCGGCGGAAGGGGCCGTGGAATCCCCGGAGCCGCCGGAGCCCGCGGGACCGGACGAGGTGGAGGATCTCCGGACCCGGCTGGCCTATCTCACGGCGGAGTTCGACAATTTCCGCAAGCGCGCCGCCCGGGAGCGGGAGGCGCAGGCGGCGTTCGGCAACGAGCGGGTCCTGCAGGCCGTCCTGCCGTTCCTCGACAACCTGGAGCGGGCGATGGGGCAGCCGGGCGCCTCCGCGGAATCGATCCTGGACGGCGTCCGGATGACGCGCGACACGCTGCTCGCCGAGCTGCGGAAGTTCGGGCTGGAGCCGCTCTCCGCCGTGGGGAGCGCCTTCGATCCCTCCGTCCACGAGGCGATCGGCGTCCTGCCGGGGGGAGGGGCGCCCGAAGGGACGGTGGTCGCCGAAGCGCGAAAGGGATACCTGCTCAACGGCCGCCTGCTGCGCTCCGCCCAGGTGATGGTGGCGGGCCCTTCCGGCGAGCGGCCGGACGGGCAGGGGGATTGAGGCGGCCGTGGCGACGAAGCGCGATTACTACGAGGTCCTCGGCGTCCCGCGGAACAGCGACCCGGACGAGATCAAGAAGGCGTTCCGGCAGCTCGCCCTCAAGCACCATCCCGACCGGAACTCCGCCGACGCCGACGCGGAGGAGCGCTTCAAGGAGCTGAACGAGGCGTACTCGGTCCTCTCCGATCCCGACAAGCGGGCGCAGTACGACCGGTTCGGGCACGCCGGTCCCGCGGGGCAGGGCTTCGGCGGCTTCGGGGACTTCACGGGGATGGGCGTCGAGGACATCATCAACGACTTCTTCGGCGGGATCTTCGGCGGGGGCGGCGCGGGCGCCCGCGTCCGCCGGGGCGCCGACCTGCGGTACAACCTGACGGTCACTTTCGAGGAGGCGGTCTTCGGGGCGGACAAGGAGATCGTCGTCCCCCGGATGGCCGGCTGCGGCGACTGCGGCGGGACGGGGGCGAAGAAGGGGAGCCGGCCGGAGAAGTGCGGCGCCTGCGGCGGGCGCGGGCAGGTCACGATCCAGCAGGGGTTCTTCTCCATCCGCCGCACCTGCAGCCGCTGCGGCGGCGCGGGGCAGGTGGTCAAGGACCCGTGCGGCGCATGCTCCGGCTCCGGGCAGGTCCGGGAGAGCCGCACGCTCAAGGTGAAGGTCCCCCCCGGCGTCGAAACCGGCACGCGCCTGAAGCTGCGCGGGGAAGGGGAGGCCGGGGGGCCCGGCGGGTCGCCGGGCGACCTGTACGTCGTGCTCTCCGTGCTGGAGCACCCGTTCTTCGTCCGCGACGGGGCGGACCTCTTCTGTGAGGTCCCGATCACCTTCCCCCAGGCGGCGATGGGATCGAAAATCGAGGTGCCCACCCTTTCCGGGAAGAAGGAGCTCTCCATCCCCGCGGGGACGGCGTCGGGTCACGAGTTCGTCCTCCGGGGAGAGGGGGTCGCCTCTCTTTCCTCCGGACGGCGGGGGAATCTCGTCATCCGGGTGCTGATCGAGGTGCCGCGGAAGCTCAACAAGCGCCAGAAGGAGCTGCTCGAGGAGTTCCAGAAGCTTTCAGACGCCTCTCCCGGTCCCATCGCCAGCAGCTTCTTCGAGAAGGTCAAGGAGATCTTCGGTTGAAACGGGACGGAGCGCTCCTCTTCGCCCTGCTCCTGCTGCTCCTCGCCCCCGTCCCCGCGGGCGGCGCGGAGGAGCCGCGGCCGCTGGCCCCGGGATCCGAGCGGGCGATTCCGATCGTCCCGTTCCTGAAGGCGGAGTCCGATTTCCTCGAAGGCCGCAGGGACGAGGCGCTCCGGGGATTCCTCGACCTTGCGTATTCCGGGCCCGACGACGAGCGGAAGGGATACGTCTGGATGCGCGTCGGCGAGCTGCTCCTGGAGCGGGGCGAGCTCGAGAAGGCGCTGGAGGCCGCCGACAAGGCGGTGCTCCTGTCCCGCGCCCGGTACCTTGCGCTTTCCGCGATGGACCTGAAGCTGCGCATCTACCGGAAGATGGACTGGACCGGCGAGGCGCGCCAGATGGCCGGCTACCTGGTCGACCAGAAGTACGTCGACGCGGACGTTCCCGGCCTGCTCGCCCTGATGGCCCGCGCGGACGCCCGCGAAGGGAAGATCGGGAGCGCCCTCGCGATGTACCGGCGGGCGCTGGCGGCCGGCGCGGACGGAGAGGCGGTCGCGGCCCTCACGGCCGAGCGGGAAGCGCTCGTCGACCGGTCGGCCGACATCTCCGCTCTTTGGGATGCCGCGGAGGCCGAGGCGGAGCCCGACGTGAAAGGACATATCTTCCTCGCGCTGGGGAGGGCCGCCGCGCGAAAAGGGTTCCACGGGATGGCGCGGTTCGCGTTCGAACGATCGGCGCGCGCGGGCGGGAAGCGGGCCGACGAGGCGGCGGAGGGGCTCTACCGTATCGAGAAGATCGAATCCGGGCGGCCGAGGATCCTCGGTCTGGTCCCTCTGTCCGGGAAGCTGGCCGACCTCGGCTTCTCCGTGCTCTCCGGCGCGGAGGTCGCCCTGGCCGCCTTCCGCGCGGGCAACGGGAAGCCGACGATCCGCTGGACGGACACGGCGGGGGATCCCGATCGTGCCCGGGCGGAATTCGCGGCGGCGGCCTCCGACCGCTCGGTGATCGGGGTCCTCGGACCGGTCACGGGGGAGGAAGGGCGCGCCGTCTCCGCGGCGTTCGGCCCGAAGTCGCCTCCCGTGTTCTACATGGGGCAGAAGGCGGTCCCGGAGAAGCCGTTTCTTTACTCCTTCGGCCTCTCCCCGCTCGAGGAGGCGCGCGCGGTCCTCTCGCAGCTCGCCCGGGAGAAGACGACCGACCTGCTCCTGCTCCACCCCGAGAACGGCTACGGGAAAGGGTTCGCGGAGGCCGTGGCGAAGGCCGCGGGCGAGACGGGCGTCCGGATCGTGCGGACCATCCCGTACCCCCCCGAGGCGCGCGACTTCACCGAGGTGATCCGGAAGGCGGTCGGCAACGCCCGGTTCGAGAAGCAGTCCCGGTCGCGGCAGAAGGGCGAGGCGATGAAGCTCCCCCTCCACGGGATCGTCATCGCCGACCGCTGGGACCGCGTGTTCCTCATCGCCTCCCAGCTCAACTACTACAACGTCTACCTCCCGCTGGCCGGCTTCTCGGGGTGGCACAGCGAGGAGCTGCTCCGGAGGGCGGGCGGCGCCGTCTCCGGGGCGCTGTTCTCGATCGACTATTCCGACGCCATCCCGGGGTCCCACGGGGACCGGTTCCGCAGCGAGTTCCAGGAGGCGGTCCGCTCCACGCCCACCCGCTTCGAGGCGATGGGCTACGACGGGGCGATGGTGCTGGCCGAATCGCTCGTCCAGGAAGGCGCGGCGGGGAAGATTTCCGCGGAGGCGATGCGGGAGCGGATCCCGCGCCTGAAGGATTACCTCGGCGTCACCGGCCGGTTCCAGTTCACTCCCTCCGGGGAGCTGCGGCGGAAGGTCTCGCTCCTCCGGGTCGACCTGGGGAACTTCGTGCCGGTCCCGTCGCCGTAGAGGGAGTGCCGGTGCCGGGAGACCTCGCGCGCAGGGTGGCGATGGCGATCTCCCCCGGGGGACCGCTCTCGGACGCCATGAAGGGCTTCGAGCCGCGTCCGGGGCAGCTCCGCATGGCGCTGGCGTGGGCCGACGCCATCGAGCGCTCCGCCGTGCTGGTCGCGGAAGCGGCCACCGGCATCGGCAAGACGCTTGCGTACCTCATCCCCTCCATCCTCTCCGGACGCAGGACGATCGTCTCGACCGGCACCCGGACGCTCCAGCAGCAGCTCATCGAGAACGAGGTCCCGCTCGTCCGGGAGGCGACCCGGTACCCCTTCTCGTGCGCGGTGCTGAAAGGGCGGGCCAACTACCTCTGCCTCCGGAGATGGAAGCGCTTCCGCTCGGAGCCGCTGTTCGAGTTCGCGAAGGAGGCCCGCCTCTTCCCCGCGATGCAGTCGTTCGCGGAGAGCACGCGCACCGGCGACATCTCGGAGGCCGCGGGGATCCCGGAGGACGCCCGCGCCTGGGGCGAGGTCAACGCGCGCAGCGAGATGTGCGACCCTTCCGCGTGCGGGGAGACCGACCGCTGCTTCCTGGCGGGGGCGCGGCGGCGCGCGGCGGAGGCGGACATCGTGGTCGTCAACCACCACCTGTTCTTCGCGGACCTTTCCCTCCGCGCGCGCCTTCCGGGGCGGTGCGGGGAGGGCGGCGGCCGCCGGGGGGCGGGCGACGAGGGGCGGTACGGGGAAGTCCTGCCGCGGGCCGACGCGGTGGTGTTCGACGAGGCGCACGGGATCGAGGAGACCGCTTCCCTGTTCTTCGGTGTGAGCGTCTCCCTGGGGCGGGCGCGGGAGCTTTCGAGGGACCTGCGCCGCGCCGCCGCGCGGATGGGGGGCGCGGGAGGCGGACTCCTGGCGATGTCCGAGCAGTTCCGCCTCGCCGCCGAGTCCGCCTTCGACGCGGTGGGGGAGGGAGACAGCCGCTTCCCGCTGGCGGGGGTCGCCGGAGGGGCGCGGTTCGGGGAGCGGACCGGCTTCCTTATCCGGGCGGGAGAGGAGCTGTCGCAGTCGCTGTCGGCGGCTCCCGGCGCCCCCCCCCAGGCATCGCAGCCCGCGGATCCCGGGATGGACCGGGAGGCGCTGCTCCGGAGGGTGCGCTCCTTCCTGGACGACCTCGGGGCGGTGCTGACCGCCGACCCGTCGGAAGCCGTCGCCTGGGCGGAGCGCCGGGGAGGGGCCGTGTCGCTCCACCGCACGCCCATCGAGGTGGCCCCGGTCCTCTCGGATTCGCTCTGGGGCGATCCGATCCCTTTCCTGCTCACGTCGGCGACGCTGTCGGTTTCGGGCGGCCTCGGGTATTTCCGCGAACGGGTGGGGCTGGACCGGGTTGAACCGCGGGAACTCATCGTGGATAATGAATTCGACTTCGCCGATCGGGCGCTGTTCTATGTGCCGAAAGGGCTTCCCGCCCCGTCGGACCCCGCATTTCCGGCCGCGGCCTCTTCGGAGACGCGGGAGCTGCTGGACTGCTCCGGCGGCGGGGCGCTGGTCCTGTGCACGAGCTACAGGACGCTCTCGGCGCTCGAGGAGGCGCTGCGCGGGGAAGTGCCCTACACCCTGTTCGTCCAGGGCGACGCGCCGCGCGGCCGGCTTCTCAAGGAGTTCCGGGAGGGCGAGGACACGGTCCTGATCGGGACGGGGACGTTCTGGGAGGGGGTCGACGTGCCGGGCGCCTCGCTGCGCTGCGTCATCATCGACAAGCTGCCGTTTTCCTCCCCGTCCGACCCCGTGACCTCCGCGCGCATCCGGGCGCTGCGGGAGCGCGGGATGGACCCGTTCACG
The DNA here is from genome assembly GCA_040758155.1 of Thermodesulfobacteriota bacterium. Classification (NCBI taxonomy): domain Bacteria; kingdom Pseudomonadati; phylum Thermodesulfobacteriota; species Thermodesulfobacteriota bacterium. The sequence continues at coordinate 4,164 of JBFLWB010000163.1, read as the reverse complement.
TCGTACCAGCTCCCGGAGGCGGTGCTGGCGCTGCGGCAGGGCGTCGGGCGGCTTCTCCGGCGCGGGGACGACTACGGCGTCGTGGCGTTGCTCGACGAGCGTGTGGCGAGCCGGGGGTACGGGGAGCTGTTCCGGGCGAACCTTCCCCCGATGAAATGGACGCGGGACCGGGCCGACGTGGCGGCCTTCTTCCGCCGCTTCCGCGGGACGGCGGCGGGCGATCCACGTAAGGAGGAGAAATGATCCGAAAGGCGGTTTTCCCTGCGGCCGGGTTCGGGACGCGCTTCCTCCCGGCCACGAAGGCGTCCCCGAAGGAGATGCTGCCGCTCGTCGACATGCCGCTCATCCAGCACGGAGTCGAAGAAGCCAAGGCGGCCGGCATCCGGGACATGATCATCGTGACCGGCCGCGGCAAGAACGCGATCGAGGACCACTTCGACGTGTCCTTCGAGCTGGAGACCCTCCTGGAGAAGAAGGGCAACGGCCCGCTGCTCGCGCAGGTCCGGAAAGTCACCGACGGCGCCGATTTCTTCTACGTGCGGCAGAACCTCCCGCTGGGGCTCGGCCACGCGGTGCTGCGGTCGGTGGACCTCGTCGGCGAGGAGCCGTTCGCCGTGATCCTTTCGGACGACGTGATCGACACTCCCGTCCCCGTGCTGAAGCAGATGATCGCGGCGTACGAGGAGCACGGCGCGGCGGCGGTCCTGGCGATCCAGAGAGTCCCGCGCGACGCGGTGTCGAAATACGGCATCATCCAGGGAAAGAGGATCGGCGACCGGGCGTTCGAGGTCTCCGACATGGTCGAGAAGCCGAAGCCCGAGGAGGCGCCGTCGGACCTCGCGATCATCGGGCGCTACATCCTGCCTCCCTCAATCTTCCCCGCGCTGCTCGCCACGAAGCCCGGGGCGGGAGGCGAGATCCAGCTCACGGACGCCATCCGGTCGCTGATCGGGAAGGAACGGGTGATCGGCTACGAGTTCGAGGGCGTCCGCTACGACGCTGGCACGAAGTTGGGCTTCCAGATGGCGAACATCGCCTTCGCGCTGAAGGACCCGGAGATCGGCCCGGGTCTGCAGGCGTTCCTTCGAAAGGAGATCCTCCCGTGAGCCAGAGGGGCGGGGGTCCCCGCGCGAAGGTCCGGCAGGGCGGGGCGGAGGAAGGTTCGGAGCGGCGGACCGGCAGCGTGATGCTCCTCGACCTTTCCGGGGAAACGGCCTACATGCCGCCGTCGGACGTAACGGAAGCGGACGACACCGTAAGGATCCTTCTGGAGCTTCCCGGCGTGCCGGCGGAGGACGTGCAGGTCACTGTCCGGGGCGACCGGATCGAGGTGACGGGGGAGAAGCGCGCCGATTTCCCGCGGGGGGAGACTTCCTTCCTGTGCCTCGAGCGCAGCTTCGGGAAATTCTGCAGGATGTTCGAGGTGGTGGGCCCGGTGAATCTCGGGCGGATCACGGCGCGTCAGAAAGACGGGATCCTGACGATCACGATCCCGAAGATGGCGGAGCGGCGCGGCAGGGAGCGCCGGATCCCGGTGACCGGGGAATGAAGGCCGGGAACGCCTTCGGAAAGGGGCGGCGACACGATGGCTGACGAGGGGACCAGGAAGAACCCTGGGGAAGAGGAGGAGGAGGAGTTCAAGTCTCCTTCCCCGGAGAATCCTGCCGCGGAGGAGAAGGAGGGAGGCCCGGAGATCCCGGACGTTCTTCCGCTTCTGCCGGTCCGCGATATCGTCATATTTCCGTACATGACCCTGCCGCTGTTCGTGGGGCGCGAGGGGTCCATCTCCGCGGTGGACGAGGCGCTCGCCAGGGACCGGTACATCTTCCTCGCGACGCAGAAGGACCCCGCGGTGGAGGACCCGAAGCCGGACGAGCTGTACAAGACGGGGACGGTCGCGATGATCATGCGGATGATCAAGCTCCCCGACGGGCGGCTGAAGATCCTCATCCAGGGGGTCGCGAAGGGGAAGATCGTCGAGTTCATCGAGGGGAAGCCCGGGACGCGCGTCCGGATCGACCGGATCGTCGAGCCGCCGGTCAAGGAGGCCACCCTCGAGATCGAGGCGCTCATGCGCGCCTCCCGCGAGAAGATCGAGAAGATCCTCACCCTGAAGAACATGCCGGTCGAGATCCTGATGGTGACGGAGAACATCAACAATCCCGGCGTGCTCGCCGACCTGGTGGCGTCGAACCTGCGCCTCAAGATCGAGGAGGCGCAGTCGGTGCTGGAGGAGGAGGACCCCGTCGCCCGGCTGACCCTGGTGAACAACCTGCTGTCGCGGGAGCTGCAGCTCGCGGAGATGCAGGCCAAGATCCAGAACCAGGCAAAGGAGGAGATGTCGAAGAGCCAGCGGGAATACTTCCTGCGGGAGCAGATGAAAGCCATCAAGCAGGAGCTGGGCGACATCGACTCGAAGGCCGAGGAGACCGACGAGCTGCGGGACAAGATCAAGGCCGCGGGGATGCCCGAGGAGGTGCTCAAGGAGGCGGACAAGCAGCTCCGGAGGCTGGAGGGGATGCATCCAGACTCCGCGGAGTCGTCGGTCGTGCGCACCTACCTCGACTGGCTGGTCGAGCTCCCCTGGAAGAAGGAGACCAAAGACAACATCCAGATCGACAAGGCGCGGAAGATCCTCGACGAGGACCACCACGACCTTGAGAAGGTCAAGGAGCGGATCCTGGAGTACCTGGCGGTCCGCAAGCTCAAGGACAAGATGAAGGGGCCGATCCTGTGCTTCATCGGCCCCCCCGGCGTGGGGAAGACCTCGCTCGGGAAGTCGATCGCCCGGTCCATGGGCCGGAAGTTCTTCCGCATGTCGCTGGGCGGGATCCGGGACGAGGCGGAGATCCGCGGCCACCGCAGGACCTACGTCGGCGCGATGCCGGGACGGATCATCCACGGGATCAAGCAGACGGGGACCCGAAACCCGGTCTTCATGCTCGACGAGATCGACAAGGTGGGCGCCGATTTCCGCGGCGATCCGTCCGCGGCGCTGCTGGAGGTGCTCGACCCCGAGCAGAACTTCGCCTTCAGCGACAATTACCTGAACGTCCCCTTCGACCTGTCGAAGGTGCTGTTCATCGCGACGGCGAACGTGATGGACCCGATCCCGCCGGCCCTCAAGGACCGGATGGAGATCATCCAGCTCTCGGGGTATACCGACGTCGACAAGCTGGCGATCGCGAAGAAGTACCTGCTTCCGCGGCAGCAGGAGGAGAACGGCGTCAAGCCGGGGCAGATCGTGATGAACGACAAGACGATCCTCGCGATCGTCCACCAGTACACGCGGGAGGCGGGGCTGCGCAACCTGGAGCGCGAGATCGGCCAGGTGTGCCGCAAGATCGCCCGGAAGATCGCGGAGGGGGAGAAGGGGCCGTTCCCCGTCACGACGAAGACGATCCAGAAGTACCTCGGCGTCCCGATGCACATCCCGGAGAAGGAAGGGGAGGCCGACGAGGTCGGCGTGGCGACCGGGCTGGCATGGACCCCCACCGGCGGCGACATCCTCTTCATCGAGGTCTCCCTCGTCGACGGGAAGGGCGGCGTGACCATCACCGGGAACCTGGGCGACGTGATGCGGGAGAGCGCGCAGGCGGCGCTCACCTACGCACGCTCCCGCGCCGGCCGGCTCGGGCTGCAGAAGAACTTCCACCTGCAGAAGGACATCCACATCCATGTCCCGTCCGGCGGGATCCCCAAGGACGGGCCGTCGGCGGGGATCACAATCGCCACCGCGCTGGTCTCCTCCCTGACGGGGATCCCGGTGCGCCGCGACATCGCCATGACCGGCGAGGTCACGCTGCGCGGGCGCGTCCTCCCGATCGGCGGGCTGAAGGAGAAGTCGCTGGCGGCGCTGCGCGGCGGGATCACGCACGTCATCGCCCCCGATGCGAACCGGAAGGACCTCGAGGAGATCCCGCGCCACGAGGCGAAGCAGGTCCGCTTCTCCCTCGTCAAGAGCATGGACGACGTGCTCCCGCTGGCGCTGACGAGGAACCCGTTCCGCAAGGCGACGAAGGCGAAGAAGGCCGCCCCGCGGGCCGCGAAGGCGGGGAAGAAGCGCTGATGCCCGAAGCGCCGGACGAACCGGACGCGTCCCCCGGCGGGACCGTCTTCCATAAGCTCATATCGAACGGCGGGCGCGGCGAAAACCCGCGCCCC
>JBFLWB010000162.1 GCA_040758155.1 Thermodesulfobacteriota bacterium | reverse complement strand
GGCCGCGCGGCCGGGTCTCCTCGACAGGAGGCGCCGATGAGCGGCATCGTTCCCTCCTCCCGAAGCCCTTCGGCCCGGCCGAGCTGGGGAGGAAGGTGCGGGAGGTCCTGGACGCGAACTAGCTAGCCGGCAGTAGCCTTGAAGGGACCCGCCTTCGCCAGGATGAGGGCCGTCAGGAACTCGCGGTTCAGCTTGGAGATGAACTTCACGTCGATGTCCTTCGGGCAGACCGCCTGGCACTCGTAGTGGTTCGAGCAGTTGCCGAAACCGCAGTCCCGCATTGCCTGGATCATCGCGACGACGCGCTCGGGCGCCTCCACCTGCCCCTGGGGGAGGGCGGCGAGATGGGAGACCTTGGCGCCGACGAAGAGCATCGCGGAGCCGTTGGGGCACGCCGCCACGCACGCGCCGCACCCGATGCACTGCGCCGCGTCCATCGCCTTGTCGGAGTCCGCCTTGGAGACCGGGATGGAGTTGCCGTCGGGCACGCCGCCGGTGTGGCAGGAAATGTAGCCGCCCGCCTGGATCAGCTTGTCGAGCGCCCCGCGGTCCACGACGAGGTCCCGGAGGATGGGGAAGGCGCGCGCCCGCCACGGCTCGATGTAGATCGCGTCCCCGTCCTTGAACTTCCGCATGTGGAGCTGGCAGACGGTGGTCCGCTCGAAGCCGCCGTGCGGGACGCCGTTGACGACCGCCGAGCAGGTGCCGCAGATCCCCTCCCGGCAGTCATGGTCGAAGGCGATCGGGATCCTTCCCTTCCGGATCAGATCCTCGTTCACCTGGTCGAGCATCTCCAGGAAGGACTGGTCCTGGCTGACGTTCCTCGCGATGTAGTTCTCGAACCACCCCGGCTCGTCCGGCCCCTTCTGCCGCCAGACGATCAGCTTCAGTTCCATCACTTGTAGCTCCTTACCATGAGGTGGACGTTTTCGAACCGGAGCGGCTCCTTGTGGAGCTCGGGAGGCGCGCCGGGCCCCTTGTATTCCCACGCCGCCGAGTAGCAGTAGTTCGGGTCGTCGCGCTTCGCCTCGCCGTCCTCGTACTGGTGCTCCACGCGGAAATGGCCGCCGCACGACTCGTTCCGGTGCAGGGCGTCGGTGCAGAGCAGCTCGGCGAACTCGATGAAGTCCTCGGCCCGGACCGCGTTCTCGAGCTGCTGGTTGAACTCCGCGGCCGTCCCGGGGATCCGCAGCTTCTCCCGGAACTCGTCCCGGATGCCGGGGATCCTCGCCAGCGCCTCGGTCAGGCTCTCCCGGCTGCGCTCCATCCCGCAGTGCTGCCACAGAAGCGCGCCGAGCTCCTTCCGGAAATAATTCACGGACCGGTCGCCCTTGATGGAGAGCAGCCGCTTCAGGGCGGCCTTCACGTCCTCCACGGACTTCACGCATTCGGTGTCGGAGGTCGAAACGCCGCCCGGCCGGATCCGCGCCAGGTAGTCGGCGATCGTGTAGGGGATGATGAAGTAGCCGTCCGCCAGCCCCTGCATCAGCGCGCTGGCGCCCAGGCGGTTCGCCCCGTGGACGGAGAAGTTCGCCTCGCCCAGGACGAAGAGCCCGGGGAGGTTGCTCATGAGGTTGTAGTCCACCCAGAGGCCGCCCATGGCGTAGTGGGGCGCCGGGTAGATCCGCATGGGCACCTTGTACCCGTCCTCGTCGGTGATCCGCTCGTACATCTCGAACAGGTTGCCGTACCGCTCGCGGATCACGCTCTCGCCCAGCCGCTCGATGGACTCCTTGAATTCGAGGTAAACGCCGCGGCCGGTCGGCCCGACGCCGCGGCCGTCGTCGCACTGCTCCTTCGCCGCGCGGGAGGCGATGTCGCGCGGGGCGAGGTTTCCGTAGCTCGGGTACTTCCGCTCCAGGTAGTAGTCGCGGTCCTCCTCGGGGATCTCCCCCGGCGGCTTCCCGACGTCGGACTTCCGCTTCGGGACCCAGCAGCGCCCGTCGTTGCGCAGCGACTCGGACATCAGCGTCAGCTTGGACTGGTGCTCCCCCGACTGCGGGATGCAGGTCGGGTGGATCTGGGTGTAGCACGGATTGGCGAACCAGGCGCCCTTCTTGTAGGCCTTCCAGGCGGCCGTGACGCTGCAGGCCATGGCGTTCGTCGAAAGGTGGAACACGTTGACGTAGCCGCCCGTAGCCAGGATGACGGCGTCCCCCACGTGGGAGCGGATCTCGCCGGTGACCAGGTCGCGGACCGTGATCCCCCGGGCGCGCCCCCCGATCACCACGAGATCGAGCATCTCGGTCCGCGGGAACATCCGCACCGTGCCCGCGCGGATCTGCCGGGAGAGGGCGGAGTAGGCGCCCAGCAGGAGCTGCTGCCCCGTCTGCCCCCGGGCGTAGAAGGTGCGGGACACCTGGGCGCCGCCGAAGGAGCGGGTGTCGAGGTAACCGCCGTAGTCCCGGGCGAACGGGACTCCCTGGGCGACGCACTGGTCGATGATGTACTGGCTCACCTCGGCCATCCGCCACGCGTCGGCCTCCCGCGCCCGGAAGTCGCCGCCCTTGATGGTGTCGTGGAAGAGGCGGAAGACGCTGTCGCCGTCGTTGAGGTAGTTCTTCGCGGCGTTGATGCCGCCCTGCGCGGCGATGGAGTGGGCGCGGCGCGGGGTGTCCTGGAGGCAGAACGCCTCCACGTTGTACCCCATCTCGCCGAGGGTGGCGGCGGAGGACGCGCCGGCCAGCCCCGTTCCCACCACGAGGATCCTGTACTTCCTCCGGTTGGCCGGGATCACCAGCTTCAGGTCGGAGCGGTGCCGGATCCAGCTCGTCTCGATCGGTCCCGTCGGCGCTTTCCCGTCAAGGATCATCTGTTTTCCCCTTATCGCGCGAAGACGCCGATGCCGGCGAGGATGAGCACGGGGATCATCCCGTACCCGACCAGGAAGAAGACGGCGACGGCTTTTCCGAACAGGACGAACCACGGCATGGCCTTCTCGTTGTTCATCCCGACGGTCTGGAAGATGCTCTGGACTCCGTGGGCGAGATGCAGGAACAGGACGCCCATGGCGGCGAGGTAGACCAGGGAGACCGGCCAGTTGCGGAAGGCCTTCACCACCATGGAGAAGACGTCGAACCGCCCCTGGGCGTCGGTTCCGAGGGCGGTGCCGGGAACGACGCGGATCGTGAAATGCAGCAGGTGGTAAAGAAGGAAGGCCAGGATCAGCAGCCCCGACCAGATCATCGTCTCCCCGGAGATGCCCGCCCGGATCCTCCGCTTCACGGCGTACTTCTGCGGGTTCGCCTTCCAGTTCTCCAGCGTGAGCATGATCCCCAGGCCCGCGTGGAGGAGGAGGACCGCCAGCAGGGCGAGGCGCACGCCGAGGAGGATGGTGGGCAGGATGTGCAGCCCGCTCGAATACGCGTTGATGTCGCCCGGCTGCCGCAGGATCAGGGTGTTGCCGAGCATGTGCACCGTGAGGAACCAGAGCATGAAGATTCCCGTCAGACTCATCAACGCTTTCCGGAACACCGAGTTCATGAACGTTGGCATGCCTTCCGCCTTTTCGCTGGGGTCTGGGCGTCGACGGTTGACGAGAACGGGTCGCATCTGGAAAACCTCATGTTAAATACGGGGATGCCATAAGTCAAATCAATGTTTTAATCCTTTAATCCGCCGAACGTCGCCTCTACGTACCTGCGCAGGTCTCCCTCGAAGTCGTGCCGGAACCCTCCCCGGTAGATCATGGCCGTCGCGATCTCCACGGCGGCGATCGCGCAGCGGTACTTTTCCGGGAGCCGCGGGACCCTCCTGCGGTACCGCGCGTCGTCCCGGAGGATGGCGGGCAGGTGGGAGAGCAGCGCCCGCCGCCAGGGCCGGGCGAGCGTCAGCGCGGGGCGCGCATGGAAGAAGTCGAACAGCCGGGCGTACCGCTCGTTGATCTCCGCGCTGATCGCGTCGGTGATGTCCGTGTACGGCCGTTGCGGGTCCTCCCGCTTCCGCCGGAAGATCGCCTCCGCCTCGTCCCCGGCGCGCTTCTCGAGGATCGCCAGCACGTCCCGGACGTACTCGTCCTTTCGGGCGAGGAACTCCTTCGTCGTCATCAGCAGGTTTCCGATGATCTCGTACGAAGAGGAGATGACGCCGCACTTGTTCGCGGAGGCGTCCCGGAGGATCGTCACGCCCGCCTCCTGGAGACGCGTTCTCGCCTCCGGCGTGAAGAACGAGTTCGCCCCCTCGACGACGACCCGGGCGGTCGGGACGCCGCCGGCGCCGAGGAACCGCCGCCAGTTGCTCCCGTCCACCGTCTCCGGGCGCCCTCCCGCGGGGATGAACAGGTCCGCCGGCACGGCGAAGACGAGCCGGTCGAACTCCTGGTTGAACTCGTCCAGCGTGACCCAGCCCGGGGAGACGCCCGCCTCCGTGCGGACCGCCCGCTTGAACAGCTCGCGCAGCCCCTCCGTCCGGCGCTCGTTCCGGTAGAGGAGGAACCCGCCGGGGTGGAGCCGCTCCGGCCGGAACGCCTCGAGGTCGCGGGTGAGCAGGATCCGCGAGAGCTCGGCGCGGTCGAGCCCTTCCGGGTCGCACAGCGCCCCCGATCCGTCGAGGATCAGGACGATCCGGGCCTTCGGGCAGTCGCGCAGCAGGATCCGCATGGCGTTTCCCGCCACGTCCCCGTTGGGGCCGCCGGTGAACTTGACGGTGAAGGCGTCGGAGCGGATGTCCGTCCCCGCCTCCCGCATGGCGACCTCCGCGAACTTGACGACGCCGGTCGAGGTCACGCCGTACTCCCGGTGGTTGATCCCCGCCTTCTTGCTCGAGATGATGCCGGCCCCGAGCATGTATCCCCGCTCGACCGAAAGGCGCGCGATCGTCTCGATCATCCGGTCGTGCATGTTCTCGTCGGGTCCCAGCTCGATCGGCTCCTCCCCGCCGTAGTAGTCGACGACGCGGGGCTCCTTCGCCCGGCCGTCCGCCGTGACGAAGATGTCAAGGAAGGCGTTGATGAAGGCGAGCTGCACCTTGTGCAGGCGCTGGGTCGCCAGCTCCCTCGAGTCCTGGCTCCGCGCCCGCACGATCGCCACCATCTTCGACCCGCCCTCGTAGATGTCCTTGTTCTTCAGGTGCTGGGTGTGCGCCAGGACGTAGCACTCCCGGAAGACGGCATTCGCCACGGTGACGTAGTCGTCCCGGCTCCTCGTGATGACGGTCCGCCACCCGCCGCGCGCGATGTCGGAGAAGCCGATGTGGTATCCCAGCCCGTTGCGCGCGAAGAAATAGGTGACGCGGAAGGGGCGCCCCGCCGGGAGGTCCGCGGTGAAGGCGGGTCCCAGGTCGTCCAGGTACGCGGGGTCGAGGCGGAACGCCAGGCCGGACTTCTCGGACACGTAGAAGTTCGTCTTGAGCGTCCTCCGGATGAACGAGAGGGCGGCGCGGAAGACCGACCTGCGGAACTCGTCGAGCTGCCGGTGGCCGGTGTTGTATTCCTCGACCTCCTTCTCCGCCTCGCGCAGCCCCGCCTCGGAGGCCGGGGCGCGGCCGGCGATCTCGGGATCGAACCGCAGCCCGAAGGCGCGCGTCAGCTTCAGGACGATGTCGGGGTGGGAGTGGAACGCGCGCGCCACGTCCTCCAGCGTGTAGCGGTGCGGCTGGTTGTGCGCGAGGCTGGTATGGCAGAAGCCGATGAAGGCCTCCACCAGCGACGCTTCCTCGCCCGTCATCAGCCGGGTCGTCACGTACCTGCGGTACGTCTCCGATCCGATGGAGAGGATCTGCACCCCGTGGAGCTCCCGGCGGAGGCGGCCGAACAGCGGGGAGTCCTTTTCGAGGAGCCCCCCGTCGCGGCGGACGACGTAGAACGTCCCGAGGAAGTACGGGTAGGACGCCGTGGAAACGACCATCGTGTAGGCGCGCCGGACCCCCAGCTCCAGCCGGTGGAAGACCTCCATGACCTGCAGGAGGTACTCCCTCCCCGGGGGGTTCGCCATGGCGAAGAGGACCCGGCTCTCCCGCCGCTCGCCGCCCGCCTCGGCCTCCGCGTCCTCGACGTCGATGTGGACCCCGCCGCGGCTTTTCGCCGTGCGGAAGAGCCACAGGAGGCGGGCGACCCGCACGGGAGGGGACAGCCGCACGTATCCGGGGTTGTTTGCCCAGAGGATCCGGAGCAGCTCCTCCCGCTCCATCGCGGGGACGGGCGGGGAGAAGCCCTTCAGCGCCTCCCGGATGCGGCGGCGGTGCGCGGGGGGGACCTGCGCGTCCCGGATGCGGGGGGCCCACGGTTCCGGCGTCCGCTCGAACTCGTACCGCTGGAACTCGAGGTCCCGTCCGGTCCCGGGAACGGGGCCGTAGGAATGGGCGAACTCTGCATAGGCGATGCGGCGGTCGAGCGACCGGAGCGTCTCGTTGAGGGAGCCCGGCGACGAGAGCCCCGCGACCATCAGGAGCTCCTCCCGGTCGGCGAGGATCACGCGCCGGTTCCGTTCGAGCGATCCCATGTGGAGGCAGAGGGAGGCGACCGCTTCCGGCTCTTCCCGGAGCGTCTGGAAGAAGATCCGGGGCATGTTCGCATGGAGCCATGCGAGCGCGCCCCGCGAAGTTTTGACGGCCTCCCCGATGTTTCGAAGGACGGCTCGATCCATGATGGTAATCTTATCTTATGCAGCGAAGGATCGTCACAACCCTTTCCCCCGTATACGGCGGTTATGCCCTCGCCCGGACCGAGGACTTCGGCGTCCTTTTCATCCGCGGGGCGCTCCCCGGCGAGAAGGTGGAGGTGCGCCTCGGGCAGCGCAAGAAGGATTACGCGTTCGCCGAGACGATCCAGGTCCTGTCTCCCTCCCCGTTCCGCGTCGATCCGCCGTGCCGGTATTTCGGGGACTGCGGCGGCTGCCAGATCCAGCACGCCACCTACCCGCACCAGCTCGAGATGAAGCGGGGGGTCCTCCAGGAGGCGTTCCGGCGGATCGGCCGGGCCGACGTCGTTCCGGCGCTGGCGCCTCCCGGCCCCCAATTCGGCTACCGGTACCGCGGCCAGTTCAAGACGGACGGGAATGCGGTCGGCTTCTTCGCCGAGCGCTCCCGCCGGCTGGTGCCGATCGCCCGGTGCCCCCTCATGCTGGGAAGGATCAACGTCTGCCTCCCCGCGCTCCGGGGGCTGGGAGAGATCGTCCCGGGGATCTCCGACATCCACGTGGCGACGGACGGGGAGGCGGCCGTCGCCTGGTTCCCCGGCGTGCGATTCGACCGCAGGATCGCCGACCGGCTCCGCGGCTTCCTCACGGGGGCGCGGTTCGAGGACCGCACGTGGGGGAAGGAGCGGATCACCCTCAAGCTGGGGGAGCTGGCCTACGGCGTCTCGGGCGGGGCCTTCTTCCAGGCGAACTGGCGGATGAACTGGACGCTCATCCGGCGGATTCTCGAGTTCGTCCAGGGCTCGCCCTCGGCCCGCCTGCTGGACCTCTACGCCGGCGCGGGGAACTTCGCGCTGCCGCTGGCGTCCCGCTTCGGGGAGGTCGTCGCGGTGGAGGAGGAGGCGCGCGCCTTCTCGGACCTGCGCCGGAACGTCCGGGAAAACTCCCTCGCGAACGTCCGGGCGATCCGCTCGAGCGTCGAGCAGTACCGCCCGGAGGGGCGGTTCGACGTCCTGGTCGTCGACCCGCCGCGATCGGGGCTTTCGGCGACGGCGCTGTCCCTCGCCCGCCGGATCGGCGCGGACGCGGTGTGCTACATCTCCTGCAACCCGGCGACGCTGGCCCGGGACGTCGCCGCATTGTCCGACCGGTACGCCCTCGGGCTGCTCCAGCTCTTCGACTTCTTCCCTAACACGCACCACGTGGAGGCGCTGGCGGTTCTTCTGCTCCGGTGATCCGGTTCCACCGGGCGGGGAGAAGATGCTAATATTCCCGGCGGGGGAGAAGCCATCGAAATGACGCTGGCATGGATCCACGTCGGATCGGCGCTGTTCCAGTTCGTCGCGGCCTGGAAGTCGCTCGCCTTCATCCTGGGCAGAAGGATCGGGCGGGTCTGGCTCCTGGTCTTCTCCGCCCTCCTCCTGAAAGGCGCCCTGTCGCTCCTGACCGCGTTCGCGATTTCCGGCGAGCCCGTCTCCCTCGCCGGATTTTCGGTCCCCGCCGTCGAGCTGTTCCTGTCGCTCCTGCTGGCCTCCGGCTTCCTCCTCACCGGGAGGTGGTTCGACTTCAAGGAGCGCCTCGAAGCCCGGCATGCATTGATCATCGAGGTGGACCGCTCCCTCGTCGGGTCGCTGGAGGAAGGGAAGATCCTTTCGGGGATCTGCGGCATCCTCGCCGGACGGCGCGGGTACCGCCTTGCGTGGATCGGGGCGCCGGAGGCCGACGGCTCCTTCCGCGTGCTCCACGCCGCGGGGGAGGCCGCGGGGCTTCTCGGGGAGCTGCCGTTCCGGTGGGACGACACCCCCTGGGGGCGCACGCCGCCGGGGATCTGCGCCGCGACGGGCGAGACCCGCGTCCTGCGGGACCGGGATCCGGGAGATGCGGCCCCGAGGGAAACGCTGCGGAAACGGGGCTTGCGGAGCTGCATCTCGGTCCGGATCGATCCCGCCTCCGTGCCTCAGAAGATCCTCACGGTGCACTCGGACGCGTCGGACGCCTTCGGCCCGCCGGAAGCTTCCGGGTTCGGGACGATGGCCCGCCGCATCGGGGACGCGCTCCAGTCCGCGCGGCGCCACGAGACCTTCGCCAACGCGAAGTCCTCGTACGACGAGCTGCTCCGGGCGCAGCGGGACGGCGTCCTGCTGGTGCGCGAGGGGAAGGTGGTGCGCGCGAACCCCGCGGCGGCCGCCATCCTGGGCTATCCCTACCCGGAGATGATGTTCGACCTGGACCCGGCCGCGATCCTCGCCGGAGGGAGCGCCGCCGCGTCGCTCCGGGCCGCCCTGCGCGGGCCCGTTCCGGAGGGGGGGCTCGAGGTTCGGGAGACGCCGCTGCGGCGGAGAGACGGCACCGTGTTCGACGGGGAGATCTCCGTAACGTGGGTCCCGCGAGGGAACCGGAAGGAGTCCTTCGTGCCGGCGCGCCACGGCCCGCTCGGGATGGCGATCCTCCGGGACGTCACGAACCGCGCCCGCATCCTGAGCGAGCTGCGGTCGGAGAGGGATTTCTCGACGCGGATCCTCGACATCGCCGGGGCGCTCGTGCTGCAGCTCGGCCGGGATGGGGAGGTCCTCCTCTTCAACCGCCAGTGCGAGGAGACCACCGGGTTCGCGGCGGAGGAGGTCGTCGGGAAGCGGATGGCCGGGTTCCTGATCGAGGAGCCGATGCGCGAGATCCACAACACCGCCCTCAAGGAGATCCTGTCCGGGCGCCCCGCGCCGTTCTCCCTGGAGACGCGGCTGCGCACCGCCTCCGGCGAGGAGCGGACGGTCTCCTGGAAATACGCCCCGCTGCACGGTCCGGCCGACGAGGTCTCCTCCGTCGTCGTCACGGGGATCGACGTCACCGACCGGCGCCTCCTCGAGAAGCAGATCATCGAGATGCAGAAGATGGAGGCGGTGGGGACGCTGGCCGGGGGGATCGCCCACGACTTCAACAACCTGCTCACGGGGATCCTCGGCAGCCTCGACGCCGCCCAGCGGCGGGTCGCCCCGGAATCGGGCGTTGCGGGACCGATCGCCGACGCCATCCGGGCCTCCGAGCGCGGCGTTCACCTGATCCGGCAGCTTCTCGATTTCTCCCGGCGCTCCCCCTCGGAGGCGCGTCCCGTCGACCTCGGGAACGTCGTCCGGGAGGTGGTGACCCTCTTCTCGCAGACGATCGACCGGCGCATCGAGATCACCGCCTCCATCGAAGAGGGGCTTCCGCCGGCGCTCGCCGACCCGAACAAGGTCCACCAGGTCCTGATGAACCTGTGCATCAACGCCCGCGACGCGATCCTCGAGACGCTCGACGCGAAGGACGCAAGCGCGAACCGCCCGCTCACGGGGTACTGGATCTACGTGCGCGCGGAGAGCGTGGCGGTCGACGACGACTATTGCCGCATCTTCCCGTACGCGCGGAAGGGGCGGTTCGTCCGGCTTTCCATCGGCGACAACGGCGCGGGGATGGACGATGCGCTGCAGCGGCGCGTCTTCGAGCCGTTCTTCACCACGAAGAAGATGGGGCGCGGCACGGGGCTCGGGCTTTCCACAGTGTACGGCATCGTCAAGCAGCACAACGGCTGGATCAACCTGGACAGCCGCCCGGGAAAGGGGACGACCTTCTGCGCCTTCTTCCCCGAGGCGGAGGGGGCCGTCGCGGAGCCGGAGCGGCCGGTGGACACGTCCCGTCCGATGGAGGGGACCGAGACCGTGCTCTTCGTCGACGACGAGGAGCTGATCCGCGACCTGGGCCGGATGGTGCTGGAGTCTTACGGCTACAAGGTGTTCCTGGCGGGCGACGGCAAGGAGGCGATCGAGCGGTACGCCGAGATGAAGGACCGGATCCACCTCGTCCTCGTGGACATGACGATGCCGCAGCGCTCGGGGCTGGAGGTGCTGCGGGAGATCCGCCGGATGAATCCCGGGGCGAAGGTCATCCTCTCAAGCGGGAACACCCCCTCCGAGGACATCGGGGGCGCCGTGTTCCTTCCCAAGCCGTACCGCGCCGACGTGCTCGCCCGCACGGTCCGCACCGTGCTCGACTCCGCACCGGCGGGGTGAAGTTGTCCTCGTCTCGCATTTAATGTCGTAAATTCTACATATTTGTCGGGCCCCTCCTCCGGCCACTTCTCCGGTTTCCCTCGCCGTTCCGCAATGTTGCGCGATGGCACGGCGGTTGCTCTCTCCAATCGCGGGTCGGCACCCATCACGATTCCTCAAGGAGGGAATTTCCATGAACACCGGAGACACCGCCTGGCTCCTCGTATCCGCATCCCTGGTCATGTTCATGACCCCCGGGCTCGCGCTCTTCTACGGGGGGATGGTGCGCAGGAAGAACATCCTGGGCACGATCATGCAGTCGTTGATCATCATCGGCCTCATCAGCGTCGAGTGGGCGCTGGTGGGCTACAGCATGGCGTTCGGCCCCGACCACGGGGGGCTCATCGGAGATCTGTCCTGGTTCGGCCTCTCCGGCGTCGGCCTCGCCCCCAACAAGGATTACGCCGCCACCGTCCCGCACCTCGCGTTCATGGTCTACCAGATGATGTTCGCCGTGATCACCCCGGCGCTGATCACCGGCGCGTTCGCGGAGCGGTTCAAGTTCTCCGCCTTCATCGTCTTCTCGCTCCTCTGGGCGCTGCTCGTGTACAACCCGGTGGCGCACTGGGTGTGGGGGGTCGGGGGGTGGATCCGGAACCTGGGCGCCCTCGACTTCGCGGGGGGGACGGTCGTCCACATCACCTCGGGGATCTCCGCGCTGGCGGCGGCGCTGGTCGTCGGGAAGCGCAAGGGGTTCGGCACCGAGAACATGGCGCCGCACAACCTGCCGATGACGGTGATCGGCGCGGCGATCCTGTGGTTCGGCTGGTTCGGGTTCAACGCCGGCAGCGCCCTCTCGGCGGGGGAGCTGGCGACCGGGGCGTTCGTCGCCACGCATCTCTCCGCCGCGTCCGCGACGCTGTCCTGGGTGTTCGCGGAATGGATCCACCGGCGCAAGCCCACGGTGCTCGGCGGCGCGTCCGGCTGCGTGGCGGGGCTTGTGGCGATCACGCCCGCCGCCGGGTTCGTGCAGCCGATGGCGGCCATCGCGATCGGGCTGGCGGCGGGAACGATCTGCTACGGCGCGATCATGCTCAAAGGGCGCTTCGGGTACGACGACTCCCTGGACGTGGTCGGCGTGCACTGCGTCGGCGGGACGTTCGGCGCGCTGGCGACCGGGCTGTTCGCCACCACGCTGGTCAATTCGGCCGGGGCCGACGGCCTGTTCTTCGGCAACCCGAAATTGCTTGCGATCCAGGCGCTCGCGGTGGCGGTCACCCTGGCGTACTCCTTCGCCGTCAGCTACGGGCTGCTCGTCCTGCTGGACAAGACGATGGGGCTGCGGGTCGAGCCGGATCACGAGAGGATGGGGCTCGACCTTTCGCAGCACGGGGAGGCGGGGTACAACTGGTGACCCGCAGGACGGATTCCTGGGACCCTCCGGGGAGGTGGTGGGCCGACCGCACTGATCCGGGGGAGGGGGGGGCGCGCGCGGGGCGCCCC
>JBFLWB010000161.1 GCA_040758155.1 Thermodesulfobacteriota bacterium | reverse complement strand
AGCACGTAGAAGGACTCTTTCTTCCCGCTCGAGAAGCTTTTCGATTCGATTGCCTGGACGACTCCGACTCCGTGAGCGGGATACACCGCCATCTGCCCGATTTTAAACGTCACCACCGTCTCTCCTTCTACGCGTCTGGGAAGCATATGGTCGGTTTTGTTTTGATGTATTATATTGCTTTTCCTGATATCCGTCAATGAGAGGTTGATATGGCCGGAACAGGCACCCAGTCCCCCGTATGGATCACCGATCTTTCCGCCCGGCCGGGGAAGGGCCTTCTCGACAAGACCGGGGCGCTTCTGCGCGCCGCGGGGCTCAAGGACCGGATCCCCCCCAAGGCGCTGACCGCCGTGAAGCTCCACTTCGGGGAGAAAGGAAACACCGCGTTCATCCGCCCCATCTTCATCCGCAGAATCGTGGAGGAAATCGCCGCCGCCGGGGGGAAGCCGTTCCTCACCGACACCAATACATTATACGTCGGGACCCGGAGCAACGCGGTCGACCACCTTTCCACCGCGATAACGAACGGGTTCGCCTATTCCGTCGCCGGCGCCCCCCTGGTCATCGCCGACGGCCTTCGGGGGGAGAGCTTCGTCCGCGTCCCGGTGGACGGGCGGGAATGCCGGGAGGTTTCCATCGGCGCCGAGATCGCCCGCGCCGATGCGATGGTCGTGGCGAGCCATTTCAAGGGGCACGAGTTGAGCGGCTTCGGCGGGGCGCTGAAGAACCTCGGGATGGGATGCGCCTCCCGTGCCGGGAAGCTCGTGCAGCACTCGACGGTCGGCCCGGCCGTCGATCCGGAAGGCTGCACCGCCTGCGGAACATGCGTGGCCCACTGCCCCTCCGGGGCGATCGGGGTGGTCGACATGAAAGCGGTCATCTCCGCGGCGGAGTGCATCGGCTGCGCCGACTGCATCGTCGTCTGCCCGGAAAAGACAATTCATGTGGACTGGAACGAGGCCTCCCCGCTCGTCCAGCGGAAGATGGTCGACCACGCCCTCGGCGCCGTCGCGGGGAAGGAAAACTCCACCCTCTACGTGAACTTCGTTACGCAGATCTCGCCGTACTGCGACTGCTACGGCTTCAACGACCGGCCGATCGCGCCCGACGTGGGCATCCTCGCCTCCGCCGACCCCGTCGCGCTCGACCAGGCGTGCGCGGACCTCGTGATCCAGGCGATGGGATCCGACCCCTTCCGGAAGACGCACCCCACCGTCGACTGGACGGTGCAGCTCTCCTACGCGGAAGAGGTCGGGCTGGGCACGCGGGAGTACGGGTTAAAGACCTTATAGAGCGATGGCCTGCTGATTACGAATCATCTGCTCGCGTTATTTCTTCCTTCCGGCGGGAGGAGGTACAAGGAAGCGCTCATGCCATTCCATCTTGCGGGGGGCGGAATGGGTGATGCGCGGGAAATCCTTGTGGGCGGGATTGATGACCACGTTCTTCTCGATCCCCGAGGAGACTACCGAAGGCACCAACAGTACGGCTGTGCGGTTTTCGTCGAGCCATTTGTCCCCGTACTCCTGGCTGGCGATCTTGTCCTCCAGTTCCCACCCTGGGACGTCCCCCGACTCCACCACCTCGATCGGGATCGCCGGGATTTGGATCTCGATCCAGACTTGCCCTTTCGGGAGAAACCCGATCCCCGCGTAGGATAGCTGCTCGAGCATGGCCCCGGCATACGTCGCCGCGGCGTAGATTGCCTCCCGCCCGGGGCTGTTCCAGCGGCCTCCCCGATCCCGGGCCCCTTTCCCGTCGAATACGGGATGACGGCCGTCGCCGATCCGCCAGGCCCGAAGCGGCCCTTTACGCCGGGAGACCATGGAACAGGTTCCAGAGCATCTCCTCGATGCGGCGCGCCCCCAGTTCCGTATGGGATACCTCGATCGGGGTCTTCATCCCCAGCATCGGGTGGGGAGAGGTCAGGAACCGCCTTGCGTCCTCTTCGTCGTTCCAGACATGGTTGGCGGTTGCGATCACGCGCGCCAGCCGCTCGGTCTTTTCGCTTTCCTCGATCTTCAGGATCCGCTTCCGGCGGTGGTAGGTCGCCGAAGGGACGATCCGGTAGATGATCTTTTTCTGCTCCTTGGGGTCGCTGATGATCAAGGTGACGCAGCGTTGCAGCGACGCCTTCGGGAGGCCGCGCTCGACCTCCGCCTGGAGATCGCGAAGGGACCGGACCTTGTCCTTGATCCCGAGAACGTCGGCGATGGCGGCGGCCCGGATCATGGCGCCCTCTTTTCTCTCATTTGATCTAAATTTATTTATCACATAAGACACATGACCGGTCAAGAGGAAACTCGTAAAAAAAACAGCGGTGAGGCATGCCTGCCTCACCGCATTGGCCGTGCTCGCTTTTCTCCTGCCTTGAATATTACCCCGCCGGGGTGGCCGACCGGGCGATCCGCCGCTGCACGAGCGACCACGACTTCGTCGTGAGGAAGCTCTCCTCCATGTCGGCGACCATGCCGGCGAACTTGCTCATCGGCACGGTGAAGCTGAGCTCCGTCTTGCCGACGTAAGGGCGGGCGGAGACGTCGAACATGCCGAGCACGGCCCGCGGGCGCTCGGAGGCGTTCTCGAGGTACGGGTACTTGACGATGGCGCCGCAGCCCGCGCAGAAGGGGCAGAAGACGCCGTTGGGCTCCGCCTCGGAGAAGTTGGCCAGGGTGAACAGCCCCGAGAGGACGTCGGGCGGGGCGATGAAGACGACGGCGGCGGGCTGATCGGACCAGCCGAGCTTGTCGAACCGCTTGAACACGATGTACTGCTCGGGCGCCTCGAACGACGGCTGCCGCGTGACAAACTCCTTCACCAGCTCCGGCGTCTTCTTGTAGCGCTCCCCTTCCACCTTCCCCGGGATGCCGCAGGAGAGGAACTGCTCGAAGTTCGGCATGAGGCTCTGCGAAAAGCCGAGGTAATTCTTCCCTCCCTGGCATCCGATCGTGTACTCGTCGAAGCGCAGCGATTTCCCCTGCCGGACTGCCGCCAGCTCCCCGATGAAGCAGCGGTGCTCCTTCGGAAGATGCACTTTCTCGGTATCCTGCGGATCCTCGGCGTACATGAAGGCGAGGGGGATTTCGGCCCCCTCGAAGTATTTCTTCCAGAGCTCCAGAAAGCGGTCCCTCAGCGCCATGTCCATGGTGTCGATCCCTCCTTTTTTCAGAGCCGGCTTCGTTCCTCCCGGATCAGCTCGAACATCCGGTCGATCTCTTCCGGCGTGTTGTAGAAATGCGGCGAAAGCCGAAGCCCGCCCGCGCGGGGGGAGCAGAGCGCCTTCCGGGCGTGCAGCGCCTTCCAAAGGGCGGCGTTGTCGACCCCGGGGATGCGGAACGTCACGATCCCGGAGCGCTCCTCGGGGTGGTCGGAGGTGACCACTTCGTACCCGCCCTCCCGCGCCTTCTCGAAGAACCGCTCCGTGAGCCGCCGGACCCGCTCCCAGATCCGGTCGATGCCGATGGACAGCAGCAGATCCATGGATGCGCCGAAGGCGGCCAAGGCGGCCGTGTTGACGCTGCCCGGCTCGTACCGCCGCGCGTCGGGCGACAGGCGGAAATCGTAATTCTCGAAGTCGAAGCGGTTCTTCACGGAGTGCCAGCCCAGGATGACGGGCTCCACCATCTCCATCACGTCGCGGGAGATGTAGAATCCGCCGATCCCCTCCGGCGCCAGCAGCCACTTGTGGGCGTCCGCGGAGAGCGCGTCGATCCCGAACGCCTTGACGTCCATCGGAAGGACGCCGAGCGACTGGATCGCGTCGACGCAGAAGAAGATCCCGTGCTTCTGGCAGTATTCACCGATCCCCGAAAGGTCGTTGCGGAAGCCGTTGGCGAACTCCACCGAGGACAGGGTGATCAGCCTCGTCTTCCCGTCGCACGCGGCGAACACGTCCTCCTTGCGGATCCTGCCGTCCTTCGCGGCGACCATCCGCACTTCCACGTTGCGCGTCCGGAGCCGCATCCACGGATAGACGTTTGACGGGAACTCCACGTTCGCGGTGACCAGGTTGTCCCCTTCCTTCCACGGGAACCCCGCCGCCACGAACGACAGCCCCTCGGAGGTGTTCTTGACGACGGCGATCTCTTCGATCTGGGCGCCGACGAGCCGGGCGAAGCGCTCGCGGACATCGTGGGCGATCTCGCCCCACTTCGACGACCGGTACGCTCCCTCGTCGCGGCTGCGCTGGAACTCCCGGATGCCCGCCTCCGCGGCACGGGCAGGGATCGGCGAGACGCCCGCATGGTTGAAATAAAGGAACTCCGCGGAGACGGGGAACTCCGCGGCACGGATCGGCTCCACGTCGATGGGCAATGCGTCCCTCCCGGAGAGCGCTTTTTTTATACGTTATAATATTCCGGATGAATTGGTCAGAGGAAAACGCGCTCCGGTACGACCGGAATCTCCGCCTGAAGGAACTGGGGAAAGAGGGGCAGGAACGGCTGTTCCGGGCCTCGGTCCTGGTCGTCGGCGCGGGAGGGCTCGGGTCGCCCGCCCTGCTGTACCTCGCCGCCGCGGGCGTGGGACGGATCGGCGTGATCGACGGCGACCGGCTGGATCTGACGAACCTGAACCGGCAGGTCATCCATTCCGCCTCCGCGATCGGCCGCTGGAAGGCGGAATCAGCCGCGGACACCCTGCGCGCGTTCCGGCCGGACCTCGCCGTGGACGTTTACACAATGCTGCTCACCGCGGAGAACGCGCCGGAGCTCTTCCGCCGGTACGATGCCGTGGTGGACGCCTGCGACAACTTCCCGACGAAATACCTCTGCAACGACGCCGCCGTTTTGGCACGGCGCCCTCTCGTGCACGCCGGAGTGATGCGGTTCGCCGGGCAGATGCTGACCGTCGTCCCCGGGGAGACCGCGTGCCTGCGCTGCGTGATCCCCGAGATCCCTCCCCGGAAGGACTCGCCGGGTGCGGTCCAGGTGGGAATCTTGGGCGCGGCGGCCGGGATCGTCGGCGCGTGGCAGGCAATGGAGGCCGTCAAGCTGCTGGCGGGGATCGGTCCACGGCCGGGAGGTCACCTGATCACCGTCGACGCCCTCGCGGGCGAGACGTCGCGCTACCCGGTGGAGAAGGATCCCGCATGCCCCGCGTGCGGCGTCTCTCCGAGGATCGCGGAACCGCTTTCCCCCGCGGAATACGAACAGGAGCCGGCTCCCGTACAATGACCGCCATGCATCCCCCCGCGCGCCGGAAAGCGGTCATCCTGCTCTCCGGCGGGCTCGACAGCACGCTTGCCGCCCGGATGATCGCCGATCAGGGGATCGAGGTCCATGCCATCCACTTCACCTCTCCGTTCTGCACCTGCGACCGCCCGGGAAAGGGAGCGGGTGCGGGGTGCCATTCGCAGGCGCGGATCGTCGCCGACCGGATGGGGATCCCCATCCGCACCGTTTCAAAAGGCGAGGAGTACCTGGAGCTGATCCGCTCCCCCCGGCACGGCCGCGGCAAGGGGATGAACCCCTGCATCGACTGCCGGGTCTTCACCCTGCGGAAGGCGCGGGAGTTCATGGAAGAGATCGGCGCCTCGTTCCTCGTCACCGGCGAGGTGATCGGCCAGCGCCCGATGTCGCAGCGGGACGACGCGCTGCGGAGCATTGAAAAGCACAGCGGCTGCGCCGACATCGTCCTGCGCCCGCTCTGCGCCCGCCATATGCCCCCCACCCTGCCGGAGCGGGAGGGGTGGGTCGACCGGGAGAAGCTGCTCGCGATCCAGGGACGCTCCCGGAAGGACCAGATGCGCCTCGCGGAGGAGTGGAAGATCGGCGACTACCCGTGCCCGGCCGGAGGGTGCCTGCTGGCCGACCGGACCTTCTCCGTCAAGGTGCGCGACCTCGTGGAGCGCCAGCCCGGCTTCGGGATGTTCGACGTGAACCTTCTCAAGATCGGGCGCCACTTCCGGGTGGGCGCGGTCAAGGCGGTGGTCGGCAAGAGCCAGGAAGAGAACCGGCGGCTCGAGGCGCTCTGCCGCGGGAAGATCGCCGTGTACGTCTCGGAAAGCCATCCGGGCCCTTCCGTCGCCTTGATCGGCGGGGACCCCTCCGAGCGGATGGAGGTGCTTTCCCGCATCCTGACCAGGTACAGCGACATGGCCCGCCCCGGTCCCTTCGAAGTCCGGGAGCTTTCCCCGGACGGGGAGCGCACGGTGCGGGTCCCGGAAAACCGCGACTTCGGGGAGGTGGGGCATGGCCTCCTCTGCTGACCTCGAACGGTACGAAGCGCTGCTTTCCATCCTCCGGAAGATGGAGTCGGCGGTCGTCGCCTTCAGCGGCGGCGTCGACAGCACCTTCCTGCTGCACGCCGCGAAGGAGGCGTTGGGCGACCGGGTGCTCGCCGTGACGGCGACCTCTCCCACCTATCCCGCGTCCGAGCGGGAGGCGGCGGAAGCGATCGCGAAGGCATGGGGGGTGCGGCACCGCGTTGTGGTATCCGACGAGCTCGAGATCCCGGGATTCGCGGACAACCCGCCCGACCGCTGCTACCACTGCAAGAAGGAGCTGTTCGGCATCCTGGCCGCGATCGCCCGGGAGGAAGGGTACGCGGCGGTCTGCGACGGCTCCAACGCGGACGACACCCGCGACTTCCGCCCCGGCCGGCGCGCGGCGCGGGAGCTTTCCGTGCGCAGCCCCCTGCAGGAAGCCGGCCTGTCGAAGGAATCGATCCGGAGTTTAAGCCGCCGGTTCGGTCTGCCGACGGCCGAGCGCGGCTCGTTCGCCTGCCTTGCCTCCCGCTTCCCGTACGGGACGAAGATCGACCGCGAGGCGCTGGCGCGGGTGGACTCCTGCGAGGAGGCGCTGCGCAGGCTCGGCTTCCGGCAGTTCCGGGTCCGCGTCCACGGCACGGTCGCCCGGATCGAGGTGGGACGCGACGAGATCTCCCGCCTCTTCGAGCCGGAGACGGCCGACGCCATCGACGCCCACTTCCGGAAAAACGGCTTCCTCTACGTCTCCGTGGACCTCAAGGGCTACCGGACCGGCTCCATGAACGAGGAGCTGCCCGACTCCGCGCGCAGGCTGGTCGACGAGGGCCCTCCCGAAGACATCTGATACTCCGCTTTACGCCGCTCTGTCGCCGGCCGGCGGCCGGATCAGACTCTCGGCGGGAATGCCGAGGCCTCGATGGAGACGCCAGACCATCCTCAACGTCAGAGGGCGCTTCCGGTTCAGCACCTCGTACACCCGGTTGCGGCGGCCGATCATAGGCTCCAGGTCCTTTGGGGTAAGCCCCATCTGGTCCATCCGGAACTTGATCGCATCGACAGGATCCGGCAGATCGAGCGGATAGTGTTTCCGCTCGTACGCCTCGACGAGCGTCACGAGAACGTCGAGCCGGTCGCCTTTCGCGGTGTTCGGGACGGCGTCCATGAGGGTCTCGATTTCCTTCAGCGTCCGCCGGTAGTCTGACTTGGTCCGGATGGGGCGAATTTCCATGTCTGTCTCTCCCTTCAAACCTTTTGCGCGTCGATCTTGTCGTACTCCGCATGCGTCCCGATGAACCGGACATAGACGACCCGATACGGGTAATTGATCCAAACGACAATCCGGTACTTGTTGCCGCCGATATTGAAGACGGCCCTTCCCCCCTTGAGCACACTCGCCTTTGCGAAATCCGTCTTCACGTCCGCCGGAGAGGCCCAGTCTGCCTTCAGGACATGGCGGTACCACGCCAGGGTCGGCTCGCGAGCATCCATGTATGCCGGGTTATCGTCCCAGAACTTCTTCAATGCCGAAAGGGCGATAACTCGCATACGACGAGCATAGTCCCAATTTGGGACTTATGCAACTTCTTCCCCGGCTGGAAGCGAAGTATGTCCCCCCCTGAAAGGGCCATGGAGGTGTAAAATCCGGTAGCTTTGAGACCACAAGCTCCCGAAGAAAATACTCCATCGATCAGTAGACAGAGCCGTTATCAACGGAAAGAGGGTGTTCCGGCGCCCTTGTGGTCTCAAAGGCCCCGGAATTCGGGAAGCGACATGCCTGCGTGACGGCGGGAGGAATTCTCGACTTTCGGAGTGCCCTTGCGGGTCACATCCGAAGAATGTTCGACTTGAAGATCAGCTTCTCGTGGTCGTCGCCGTCGTCGGGGAAGGAGGCGTGGCCGAAGCGGACGTCGACGCGGACGTCCGGCGTCTTCTTGCGGATCTCGTCCGCCTCCGCCTCGATGGCCCGCTTGATGCGGGGGATGGCGCTCATCTTGCCGTCTTCCGCCTCGGGCAGGATCATCCCGAACTTCGCCTCGCTGATGCGCGCCACGATGTCGTATTCCCGCAGGGTGTCGCGGATCGCCTTCGCCACCCGGCGCATCACCTTGTCCTCCCGGCCGGCGCGGGGCTGCGACTCCTCGGGGACGCGCGCCTGCACCTCGCAGATCATGAGGACCAGCCGGCGCTGGAACCGCTTGGCCCGGCTGATCTCGTTCAGGAGGCGGTCCTGGAAATACTTCAGGGTGGGCAGGCCGGTCCCCTCGTCCAGGTTCCGCAGCCGCTCGTTCCGCTCGTAGGAGATGGCATTGGCGACCGCCTTCTCGACGTACCGCGTGAACTTGGTGAAGGTGTTCAGGTCCTCCGCGGTGAAGGAGGAGGGGAAGAAGGTCTTGTGCGGGAACTTGTCGAAGATGGTTACGGTGCCCAGGACGCCGTCGTCTCCCCGGAGGGGGAGGCAGATCAGCGTGCGGGCCGAGTCGGAGAACTCCTGCCATCCGCTCTCCTCGGCGATTTCGCGGACCAGCAGCGACGGCTCCCCCTTCAGGACCCGGGTGACCGCCTTCTTGTCCAGGAGGAAGAGGTCCTTCTGCTCCCCTTCCGTCTTCATGCCGTAGCATTCCCGGATGCCGTACTTCCCCGTCTGGGGATCGAGCAGGCGGATGACGCAGGTCTCCGCCTCCATGATGAGGCATGCGGAAGTGGCGACCAGGTTGAGGAGCCGCCCGAGGTCGAGGGTGGAGATGATGTTGACGCCCGCCTCGTTGATGGCGGCGATCTTGGTCATCCGCAGGGCGGCGGACTCCTCCCGGAGCGACGCGCCCACCGCGTCGGACAGCACCTTCGAGACCTCGAGCAGCGCCTCCCGCTGATCCCCGGCGATCCCCCCCTCGGACACCGAGTGGACGACGAACACGCCGTGGGATTCCCCCGTGGAGACCAGGGGGAGTATCAGGACCGCCCCCTGGCGCCGGCTGCCCGGCGGGGGCATCCGCTCCTCGAGAACGATCGGCCTCCGCTCGGCCAGCGCGAGCTCCTCGAGGGTCCCCTCCGAGGCGAAATGGATCTCCGGGGCGGACGGGTGCGGCCGCTGCGTCGAGGAGCGGACGAAGAAATCCTCGCTGTCCCGGTCGAAGAGCAGGACCGAGACCACGCCGCCGCCCACGTAGGAGGACACCTCCCCGCAGAGCTCCCGGAGCCGCTCCTCAATCGGTTTCGCCGACCGGAGGATGTCCCCGGCCCTGCCGGTGAACGCTTCGGACACTTAGGACCGCTCCTCCTCGAAAGAGATCCGGATCCGCATGCGCACGGGGTTTCCCGCCCCGTCGAGAAAGACGGCCGGAAGGACGGCGTGCCCCTCCGGCGAGACGAACGGCGATTCGAACTTCAGGAAGGTGAGGCCTCCCTCCTGTCCCTCGACGGTGACCGCGGGCGACGGCGCCGCGGCGGGGGGCTGCTTCACCGATGGGGTCTTCAGCGAGGTCGGCTCCAGTTCGAGCTCCAGCTCGATCGGCGTCTCGACGATCTCCTCGACATCGGAGATCTCCTGGAGCGGCTCGGGTTCCGGCTCCGGCTGCGGCTCCGGCTGCGTGAAGGTGCTCTGGATCCGCTCGTCGGCCAGCTCCATCAGCCCTTCCTGCGACGCCATCTCCCCCGGCATGAGGAGCGTCTTGCGGAGATGGTTGAAGACGGTCCGGGAGATGGCCACCAGCGTCTCGGTGACGCCCTTGCCGGCGGGCGCCACGGCCTCGAACGTCGGGACGTGCAGGAAGTTCAGCGCGGCGTCCATCTCCTTCATCGACATGACGTTCTTCAGGTCGCGCTTGTTGTACTGCATGACGAAGGGCAGGTCCTCGAGCTTCTTCCCGTAGCTGGAGAGGTTGTCCATCAGGTTCTTCAGGCTCTCCATGTTGCTGTTGGCCATTTCCTTCTGCGAGTCGGCGACGAACACGACGCCGTCGACCCCCTGGAGCACGAGCCGGCGGGTCGCGTTGTAGAACACCTGCCCCGGCACCGTGTACAGGTGGAAGCGGACCTTGAAGCCCTTGATCTGGCCCAGGTCGATCGGCAGGAAGTCGAAGAACAGGGTCCGGTCGGTTTCGGTGGGCAGCGACACCAGGCGCCCCTTCTGCTCGGGGCGCAGCATCTTGTGGACCATCTCGATGTTGGTGGTTTTCCCGGACAGCCCCGGGCCGTAGTAGACGATCTTCGCGCTGAGCTCGCGGGTCGCGTAGTTGAACAGTGCCACGCTCTCTCCTGTGCGCCTAAGTTCTTTGGGCCAGCAGCCTCTTCGCCTCCTGGCGGACGACGGCGGAGATGCCGCGGTTGTTCACCAGGATCCTCAATTCGCTCGAGGCGAACGACCGCAGGAACCGGATCGCCGCCGGAGGCGGGGTCCGGGGGTTCTGCACGATCGCGGCCACGATCTTCCGGTTCGCGGTCCATTGGCGGTTGTCCGCGATGGCCCGCAGGATCTCCTCGTTCGTCAGGGAGGAGGACGCGAGCGCCTCGATGTCCTCGTCCGAAAGCCGAGGGCTGCCGATCACTGCCCGCGCCACCATCGTGCTCGAGTCCCGGGACAGGATCCTGAGCGACTCCCGGTTCCCCTTCGAGGCCAGCTCGACCTTCTCGGGGACCGTCATGGCGGCGATCCGCGCCTCGAGGGAAGCGCGTTCCTCCTCGCTCACTCCTCTTCCTCTTCCCCGACCTCCTTCTTCGATTCCGCGATCACCTTCTCGGCGACGACCGCCGGCGCCTCCTCGTAATGGTCGAGCTTCATCGTGAACTGCCCGCGCCCCGACGTGATGGAGCGCAGGTCGGACGAATAGCGCAGCACCTCGGCCAGCGGGACCTGGCACCGGACGATCTGGCTCTTCCCGAGAGCGTCGACCCCCATCACCCGGCCGCGCCGGCCGTTCAGGTCTCCGATGATGTCGCCGACGTTCTCCTCGGGGACGACCACTTCCATCTCGGCGATCGGCTCGAGCAGCACCGGTTTGGCGGCCGCCGCCGCCTTCTTGAAGGCGAGGGAGCCGGCGATCTTGAACGCCATCTCCGACGAGTCGACCGTGTGGAAGGAGCCGTCGAAGATGGTCACCCTGACGTCGATCATCGGGTAGCCCGCGATGACGCCCTTGGACATCCGCTCCACGACGCCCTTTTCCACCGCGGGGATGTACTGCCGCGGGACCGACCCGCCCACGATGGCGTCGACGTACTCGAACCCCTTCCCCCGGGGGAGCGGCTCGATCCTGATCCAGCAGTCGCCGTACTGGCCGCGGCCGCCGGACTGCTTCTTGTGCTTGCCCTGCGCCTCGGATTTCCCCTTGATGGTCTCGAAGTAGGCGATCTTCGGCGTGCGCAGCTCTACCTCTACGCTGTACTGCCGCTTGAGCTTCTCGACGGCCACCTCGAGGTGCGTCTCCCCCATGCCGGCGAGGATGAACTCGTTGGTCTGGGCGTCCTTGCGGAAGCGCAGCGTCGGGTCCTCCTCGATCATCCGGGCGAGGGAGGCGCCCAGCTTGTCCTCGTCGTTGCGCGTCTTCGGCCGCACGGCGAAGGAGATCACCGGGTCCATGGTCTCCGGGAGCGGGAAGAGGATCGGCGCCTTCGGGTCGCACAGCGTGTCGCCGGTGGAGGTCTCCTTGAACTTGGCGACCGCCACGATCTCCCCCGCCGTGGCCGACCCGACGGCCTTCTGCTTCTTCCCCTCCAGCCGCAGGATCTGCCCGATCCGCTCCGACGCGTCCTTCGTGGTGTTCAGCGGCGACATGTCGGGGGTGAGCGTCCCGGAGAACACCTTGAAGATGGAGAGCTTGCCGGCGTAAGGGTCGGCCAGCGTCTTGAACACCTGGGCGGAGAACGGCGTCTTGTCGGCGATGGCGCGCTTCTCTTCGGCCTTCGTCTTCGGGTTGGCCCCCGCGACTTCCTTGCGGTACGAGGGGTCGGGCAGCGCGAAGTTGATCAGGTCCATGAGCGGCTGGATCGCGATGTTGCGCGCCGCGGAGCCGCAGGCCACCGGCAGGAACTTCATCGCGCGGACGCCCGCGCGGAAGCCCGAGCGGATCTCGTCCTCGGTGAGCTCCGTCCCCTCCAGGAACTTCTCGATGAGGGCGTCGTCGGCCTCGGCGCACGACTCTACGAGCTTCTCCCGCGCCTTCGCCGCCGCGGCGGCCATGTCGGCGGGGATGTCCTGGAGCGCGAACTCTCCCGTCTCGCCCTTGTAGACCAGCGCCTTCATCCGGAACAGGTCGACCACGCCGGAGAACTTCGCTTCCTGCCCGATGGGGAGAAGCACGGGGACGGCGGGGACCTTCAGGATCTCGGCCATTTCGGCGACCGCCTTGTCGAAGTCGGCCCGCTCCTTGTCCATCTTGGACACGAACGCGATCACCGGCACGTCGGCGGCGCGCGCCAGGTTCCACATCTTCTCGGTCTGGACCTCGACGCCGGAGACGGCATTCACTACGAGGACCGCGCCGTCGAGGATGCGCAGGCACGCGCGCGTGTCCGCCTCGAAGTTGATGTAGCCGGGGGTGTCGGCGACCGTCACTTCGACCTTGTTCCAGGCGTAGTGGTGGAAGGACGTGCTGATCGTGATCTTCCTCCGGATCTCCTCCGGGTCGTAGTCGAAGTTCGAGCTCCCGTCATCCACCTTCCCGAGCCGGTCGACGGCCTTCGCGTTGAAGAGGAGCGCCTCCGCGAGGGTCGTCTTCCCTGCGCCCCCGTGGGCGATGATCCCTACGTTCCTGATCTGCTGGATGTCCACTCTGAAATGCCCTCCTCGGCTAAATGTTCCTCTCGTATATAATACGCAGTCCTTCCAGAGTCAAATTCTCATCGATTTCGTGGATTTTGGAAGACTCGGCCGCGATCTCCCGCGCCAGCCCGCCGGTGGCGATCACGTGGGGGCTGATCCGCACCTCCCGGCAGATCCGGTCGATGATCCCGTCGACCAGCGCGACGTATCCGTAGAACAGGCCGGACTGCATCGCCGCCACCGTGTTCTTACCGATCACCGTCGGGGGCTTCGTCACCTCGATGCGCGGGAGCTTCGACGCCTCCCGGAAGAGCGCCTCGGCCGAGATGCTCACCCCCGGGGCGATCACGCCGCCCATGTAATCCCCCTTCGAGGACACGTAGTCGAAGGTGGTGGCGGTCCCGAAATCGACGACGATGGAGGCCTTTTTGTGCTTCGCGTACGCCGCGACGGCGTTGACGATCCGGTCGGCCCCGACCTCCTTGGGGTTGTCCATCTTGATGGAGATCCCCGTCTTGATCCCCGGCCCCACCACCATGGGGGGCACGCCGAAGTAGCGGCCGCAGAGGTCGACGATGGTCGGGGTGAGCGGAGGGACGACGGAGGCGATGACGATCGCCTTGATGTCGCGGGACGAGAAGTGGCTGGCGTCGTAGAGGTTGCGCAGGAGGATCCCGTACTCGTCGCTGGTCTTCTGGCGGTCGGTCCAGACCCTCCAGTGATGGAGGAGCTTCTCCCCTTCGTACACGCCGAGGACGGTGTTCGAGTTCCCAACGTCGATCACGAGAAGCATAAGATCTCTCCGCCGTGCACCCGCTCGATCGCTGCCGTTCCGTCCGGGCGGAACCGTAGCGCCCCTTCCTCGTCCACGCCCTGCGCGGTCCCCCACGCCTCCCCCCCGGGGCGGGAGAGAAGGACCCGGCGCCAGCGGAGGAAGTCTCTCCGCGCCCAGTCCGCGTGGACCGCGGGGAATCCCCCGGCCAGGTATTGCCGGTACCGCTCCGCGAAGGCGTCGAGGAACGCGGCCAGGACCGCCTCCCGGTCGAAGACCCGGCCCGCCCGGATCCTCATGGACGTCGCCTTTCCGCGGAGTTCGCCCGGGATCGCCTCCTCCGGCAGATTCACGTTGATCCCCGCGCCGACCACGGCGTAACGGAGACGGCCCGCGTCGAACGCCGTCTCGACGAGGATCCCGGCGGCCTTCCGCTCCCCCAAGTACAGGTCGTTGGGCCACTTCAGGAGGGCGGGGACGCCCTCCCTGTCCGTCGCGTCGGCGAGGGCGATGCCCGCCATGAGGGAGAGCGCCGGAACCCGCGCGTTCGGGAGGTCGGGGCGAAGGAGCAGCGAAACGTAAATGTTCACGCCCGGCGGTGAAATCCACCGCCGCCCCTGGCGCCCGCGTCCTCCGGTCTGCGAGTCCGCGACGACGACCGTCCCGTGCGGGGCGCCGTCCTCCGCCAGGGCCATCGCCCTGCTGTTCGTGCTGTCCGTAACGTCGAGGCGGATCACGTCGTTCTATTAAGCATTTCGCGGCGATGGAAATCAACCGAAAGATGGCGGGCCGCCTTCTACGCGAACCTCGTCTCCCAGTCGCGTCCCGGTCCGCTCGATGACCCCTCCCGGCAGCTCGAGGACCCCGGCCGCATACCGGTAAAAACCGGAAATGCGGTTTCTTCGGAACCGTTCGTACAAGCCGACGACTCTCCGGTCCGGACTCAAGAAGACCGCGTCGAACTCGAACCGCATCCCGAAAGAGTGGATCCCCGTGCAGGGTGAGATCCAGAGCCCCTCGCCGGGGGAAAGGCCTTCCGCCCCGATCAGCCCTTTCAGCCTCGGGAGGAAGCCCTCCGCGGGACGGATCCTCTCGCCGAGGAGCGCGTCCCGGGTCACGTTGCGGGCCATCATGCGGCGGGGAACGCCGCGTACGGCTCCGCCCGGCGGGCCCACTCGCTCCTCGGGTAGCGTTCGACCAGCAGGTCGTACGCCTTCCGCAGCTCCTTCGGGTCGCGCGCGGACCGGTAGCCGGAGACGCCGCGCAGAAACGCCGCCTCGGGCGCCACGCCCGCGTCCGGGTAGCGATCCAGGATCGTCGAGAACACCGGGATCGCCTCCGCGTGCCGGCCGGCGTCGTAGAGGATCTTCGCCTTGCCGAGCCAGAGATGGGCGAAGAGGTCCTCGGCGGGCACATACCCGACGAACCAGTGGTGGTTCTTCCCCTCCGCGTCCAGGATGAAGAACGTGGGCGTCCACTTCACGGCCATCCGGACGACCGGGTCCGAGGGATTGTCCAGGTCGCTGAACGTCCTCACCGGGACGAAATCCGCGTTGATGAAATCGATCACGGACGGGTCCGAATACGGCCCCAGGTCCATCTTGGCGCAGCCGACGCAGCCGTCGAACCAGAAGTCCTGGAAGATCGGGCGTCTCATGGCCTTCGCCTTTTCCAGCGCCGTCTCGATGTCCTTCTCCCAACGTATGCCCGACATGAGCCCCTCCTTGGTGACCGCTTTCTATGACAAGGCGCGCCTCACAAGCTCCGCGATGTGGACGACGCGCAGCGACGGGTCGGTGCGGGCGGCCATGTCCCTCATCTGGAGCACGCATCCCGAGCAGGCGGCGGAGATGATCCTCGTCCCCCCCCGCGCCGCGACGGAAACCTTGTTCTCCCCGATCCGCGCCGACGTCGGGTAGTCCCGGATGTTGAAGGTTCCACCGTACCCGCAGCACAGGTCCGCCCCCTCCATCTCGCGGAACGCGCCGCCCACGGCCTTCTCCAACACCCGCCTCGCCTCGGGCCCCTTCCCCAAGGTGCCCGTCAGGTGGCAGGAATCGTGGTAACCGATCTCTCCGGGGCGCTCCGCCGGCGGCGGGTCCGGCAGCCGGTCGACGACGCCGGAATCGAGGATGAAACTCGCGTAGTCCGTCGACCGCCCCGCGACGAAGGCCGCGTCCTCGTGGGGCGGAGTCCCTTCCGGAAACAGCATCGGGATGTTTCTCTTGAACATGAGGAGGCACGACCCGCAGGGAAAGACGATCGCCGGCGGGGCCGCCTCGCGGAGCCGCCGCAGGTTCGCCTCGATGTTCTCGAGGGCGGATTTCCGGTCGCCGGAGACGAGCGCCGGGAGTCCGCAGCACGCGGCGCCGCGGAACACCGAAACGGCCTTCCCCGAAGCCTTCATCGTCTCGTAGGCCGCGCGCCCCACGTCGGGATAGAGGTGGTCGAACACGCAGCCGACGAAGAGCATCGCCTCGCCGAACGATCCCTCGCGCTTCCCCAGCGATTCGATGAATCCCTTCGCCGGAAGCTTCGGGACCGTCCGGCCGCCGCCGAGGAACCCGAGCGGGAACCGGTAATGCAGGCCGCTCCCCGTGGGGACCTTCTTCAGGAAGAGACGCTCCGCGGCCGCGCCCGCCTTCCGGAGCACGCGCATCGCCGGGTCCGACGGCATCACCTTGCCGAAGAGGACGCTCTTCCACGCGGGGACGCCGACCTCGTCCGCGAGGTCGGCCCGCGCCTTCATGACGATCTCCTCGTAGAGGACGAGGTTGGGGCAGATCCGCTCGCAGCGCCCGCACAGGAGGCAGTCCGCCATCGCCTCCTGGACCGCCGACGGGTCGGCGTTCTCGCCGGACAGCGCGCTCTCGAGGATCAGCACCTTCCCGCGCGCCGCCGCGTTCTCCGTCTTCCGGTGGGGATAGAGGGTGCACACGGTCCGGCATGTCCCGCACTTCGCGCACAGCCCCGCCATCTCCTTGAGCGCGTCATTCTTCACGCGGGGCCCGCCTTCTCTTCCATGAAGATCTTGCCGGGGTTCAGGATCCCGTTGGGATCGAAGCACTCCTTGAGGCGCTTCATCACCGAGACGCCCGCCGGCCCGACCTCCATCTCGAGGAAGGGCGCCTTGACGATCCCGACTCCGTGCTCCCCCGTGATCGTGCCGCCGAAGGCCAGCGTCCCGCGGAACACCTCCTCGACCGCCTCCTCGGCCCGCCGGTACTCCTCCAAGTCGGTCCCCGAGATCATGATGTTCACGTGGACGTTGCCGTCGCCCGCGTGACCGAAGTTGACGATGGTCACCCGCTTGCGGGCGGAGAGGTCGGCCAGGAAATCGAACATGTCGGCGAGGCGGCTTCGCGGGACGACGACGTCCTCGTTCATCTTGACCGCCCCCACCCGGCGCAGCGCCGGGGAGATCGACCGGCGCAGCTTCCAGAGCTCGTCCCTTCCCCGCGCGTCGGAGGCCCGGCGCACCTCGATGGCCCCGCACGAGCGGCACGCCTCCTCCAGCCGGTCCGCGTCCCGCGCCGCGGAAAGCTCGCCCCCGTCGACCTCGATCAGGAGCGCGCTGCGCGTCCCCTCCGGCAGGTCCACGGGGATCGTCTCCCGGACGCAGTCGATCGCCGTGCGGTCCATCATCTCCATCGCGGACGGCGTCACCCGCGCGGCGACGATCGCGTTGACGGCGTCGGCGGACCGCCGGTTGTCCGGGAACAGCGCAAGCAGCGTGGTGACCGTTTCCGGGTGCGGAATCAGCCGCAGCGTCGCCTTCGTGACGATGCCGAGCGTCCCCTCGGAGCCCACGAGCATCCGCGTCAGGTCGTACCCGACCACGCCCTTCATCGTGATCACGCCCGTGCGGACGAGCTCGCCGGTCCCGAGGACCGCCTCGAGGGCGAGGACGTAGTCCCGCGTGACGCCGTACTTCACCGCGCACATCCCGCCGGCGCACTCCGCGATGTTCCCTCCGACGGTGCTGAAGTTCAGCGAGGCGGGATCGGGCGGGTAGAAGAGGCCGGCCTTCCGGACCGCATCCTTCAGCGTCCCCGTGACCACCCCCGGCTCGACGACGGCGTACAGGTTCGCCGCGTCGATCGCCAGGATCCGGTCCATCCGTTCCAGGGAGAGGACGAGCCCTCCGTGGACCGGCAGGGAGCCGCCGGAGAAGCCGGTCCCCGCGCCGCGGGGGACGACGGGAAACCGGTGGAGATTGGCCAGCCCGACGATCCGCCGGACCTCCTCCGCGTTCTCCGGAAACGCGACCGCGTCGGGGAGGAACTTTTTCCGTGTGGCGTCGATCGCGTAGCAGGTTCGCGTCTCGAGGGAGGTGTGGAGGCGTTTCCCCAGCAGCTCGCCGAGGGCGGAGAGTGCCGATGTTTCCATCGGTTCAATATACCACACCGCTCCCGCGGGGCGCCGCGGGGCGGCGCTTCACGGCTCGAGCGAATGGATGAAGGCGGTGATGACCGAGTTGAGCTCGTTGGGCCGCTCCAAGATCGGCAGGTGCCCCGTGCCGTGCAGGATCTTCAGCACCGCCCCGGGGATGTTCATGGCGAGGTACTCGCCGTACTTCAGCGGCGTGAGCCGGTCGTCGGCGCCGTTGACCACCAGCGTGGGGAGCCGGATCGCCCCGATGCGGTCCATCACGTCGAAGCCGGTGCAGGCGCGGAAGTCCGCCAGGTAGGTCGCCGGCCGCGTGGAGAGGACGTCCTGGAGCACGTCGTCGCGGAGCTCGTGGGAGGTTTCCCGTCCCAGCATCCGGTCCACGAGCTCCGGCGCGAATTCCCGGAAGCGCGTCGAGATCGACGCGACGATCTCCTCGCTGACCTTCAGCTTCGCGCCGGAGGCGATGAGGACGAGGGCGTCGATCCCGGGAAGCTCGTTCAGCGCGGCCTGCAGGGCGATCGCCCCTCCCATCGAGTGCCCGACGAGGACGAAATTCTTCAGCCCGAGCTCCTCGACGAATTCCCCGACCCAGTCGGCGGCGGCGTGGATCGTCTCGAACGGCGTCCCGCCGCTCTTCGCGTGGCCCGGTAGGTCGGGGATGACGAGGCGCGCCGTGCCTTTCATCCGCGCCCACTGGTCCCGGAAGGTGTGGTGCGATCCACCGGCGCCGTGGAGGAACAATATGACCCGCGGGCTCGGTTTCAAGCTGTCCTGGAACCAGACCACTTCCTCCCGTATCGAAATCTCCGGCATCTCCCGGATCCTCCCCGATTGGGATATGATTCCCGAACAAGTATATCCAATAATCCGGATTGTCAAATAACGTTTGAGGGAGAAACGGGACCGATGAAGACGGTCGGCAGGGAAATCCTGTGGAACCTGCCGCAGTCCGCGGCAGTCGTCATGTGGTCGCTGTTCGGGCTGGTGCTGCTCGTCGCCGGCTGGGGGATATGGCAGCGCGTCGCGGCGTACCTCCGGGGGCGCGCGGAGCGGGAGAACCGGTTCGACGGGTGGATGGACCGCGTCGAGGACCTCGTCCGGTACGCGTTCCTCCAGGACCGGGTGCTGCGCCGGAAGGCGGGCGGGCTCATCCACCTGTGCATCTACGCCTCGTTCCTCGCGCTGATCGTCGTCACCACGCTGGTGGCGGTCGAATACGACCTGGGCATCGTCTTCCTCGACGGGAACTTCTACCTCGCCTTCAAGCTGTTCGCCGAGACGTTCGGCCTGCTGCTGGTCCTCGGGACGCTGGCAGCCCTGTTCCGCCGCTGGGCCGTGCGCCCGCCGGGGCTCACCCGGGACAACGACGACAATTTCCAGCTCCTCGTCCTCCTCGCCATCGCGGTCACCGGCTTCCTGATCGAGGCGGCGCGCATCGCCGCCACGAACCCGAAGGCCGCCCCCGTTTCGTATGTGTCCAGCCTCCTTGCCCCGGCCCTCTACGGCGGGATGGAGCTCCCCGCGATCCTCTCCGCCCACAAGGTTCTCTGGTGGCTCCACCTGGCGCTCGCGTTCGGCTTCCTCGCCTCCATCCCCTTCTCGAAGATGATCCACATGGGCACGGGTTCCGCTAGCGTCTTCTTCCGCTCCTCCCGGCCGAAGGGGGCGCTCCAGCCGGTGCCGAACATAGAGGAGGAGGAGAAGCCGGGGGTGGCCGCGCTGGAGGACCTCTCCTGGAAGCAGCTACTGTCGGCGGACGGGTGCACCAAGTGCGGGAGGTGCCAGGACGAATGCCCCGCCTACGCCGCGGAGATGCCGCTCTCTCCGCGGGAGGTGATACTCAAGACGAAGGACCGGCTCGACATCGGGATCCGGTCCGCCCTCGCCCCGTCCACGGTGGAGATCGACAAGGCCACGGGGAAGCCGCCGGCACCGGACTTCGTCCGCGAGGTACTCACCCCGGAGGAGATCTGGGCATGCACCACCTGCCGCGCCTGCATGGAGGCGTGCCCCGTGCTCATCGAGCACATCGACATGATCGTCGACGTGCGCCGCGGATACGTCGCGGCCTCGAAGGTGCCCGACACGGTGCGCACCGCGCTGCGGAAAATGGGCGACACGGGGAACCCGTGGGGGCTGCCGCAGGACGACCGGATCGCCTGGGCCGCGGGGCTGGAGGTGCCCTTCGCCGCGGACAAGCCCGACTTCGAGTACCTGCTGTGGGTGGGATGCGCGGGAGCGTACGACCCGAGGAACCAGAAGGTGACCCGCGCGCTCGTCTCGCTGCTGAACCGCGCCGGCGTGAACTACGCGACGCTCGGCCTCGAGGAGATGTGCTGCGGCGAGTCGGCCCGGCGGATGGGCGAAGAGGGGCTGTTCCAGCTCGGGATGGTCGAGATGGTGAAGGAGACCTTCAAGAACTACAAAGTGAAGAAGGTGATCACGCAGTGTCCGCACTGCTTCAACACCTTCCGGAACGAGTACCCGCAGTTCGGCGTCGACGTCGAGGCGACGCACCACTCCGTCCTGGTCCGCGACCTGATCGCGCAGAAGCGGCTCGTCCCGCAAAAGCCGGCCAGCCTCGCCCTCGCCTTCCACGATTCGTGCTACCTGGGGCGCCACAACGACATTTACGACGCTCCGCGCGAGGCGATCCGCGCCATCCCCGGCATCGCCCTCAACGAGATGAAGAAGCGCCGGGAGGAGGGCTTCTGCTGCGGCGCCGGCGGAGGCGGGATGTGGATGGACGCGAAAGGCGGGAAACGGATCAACCACCTGCGGTTCGACCAGGCGATGGAGACCGGCTCCAACGTCATCGGCTCCTCCTGCCCCTACTGCCTCACCATGTTCGACGACGCGATCAAGTTCAACAACCTCGAGGATTCGGTGAAGGTCAAGGACCTGGCGGAGCTGGTCGCAGAATCGTTACAAGGGTAGTTGCAATACAACAACTTCCCTTGTATATTTATCAACGAAACTTGTTTTTATACAATCGGAATGGCCATGGAAAACGACGCCGAGACCGTCCTTTCGACATTACTGAAGAAGCGGCTGAAAACGCTGGGGTATCCTTCCCTGCGCAAGTTCCACGCCGACCGCCCGGGGATGGGGCTCAGTTACGAGATCCTGCGACAGGTCGTCTATACGGGGCACGTACCCCGTCCCGAGACCCTCTTCCGGATCCTGGGCGCCATGCAGTTCTCCACAGGCCAGGTCCGGAAGATCTGCGGCATGCATTATGGGGACTATCTTCCGATCCCCGATTCCCGGCCGGCGGAACCGCCCGCGGAGGAACCTCCGCCCGCCCGGGCCGACCGGCAACGGCAGGAAGCGGACGGACAGCAGCCGTCCTCCGTCCTGGAGGATCCCGCGGAAACGATCTCCCGCCTGCGCGCCGCCCTCCCCCAGCTTCCGCTCCAGGGAAACGAGGACTTCTGGGAGCTGGTCCAGTCGATCGCGCGGGTCGCCGAACAGAAGGCGCGCCGCGCCGCCGCCCG
The DNA here is from genome assembly GCA_040758155.1 of Thermodesulfobacteriota bacterium. Lineage (NCBI taxonomy): Bacteria > Pseudomonadati > Thermodesulfobacteriota > Thermodesulfobacteriota bacterium. Next base: position 1,613 of record JBFLWB010000161.1, on the reverse strand, counting down.
GGAGTCGGAGCAGCCGCTCCTGTTCGCGGGGGAGCCGGAGGCGATCTATCAGTTCCTGGTCCGGAAGAACCGGATCCCCCCGTTCCTGTCCCGCGGGGAGGAGATCTCCTTCGCCTTCCTCGAAGGGATCGATTACCGGGACCGTTACCTTGGCGCGATGCTCGGCGCGGCGGCCGGCGATGCGATGGGGATCGTGACGCAGGGCCTTTCATCGAGGGACATCCGGGAGCTGTACGGGGACGCGATGGACATCCCGGAGATCCTCACCGTCCGGGGGGCTTCCGGCCTCCCCGAAAGCTCGCCGCTGCTCTCGGCCGCCCGCTCCCTCCTTCCCGACGGGATCCTCGACCCGTCGAAGACCGCCGCGGCGCTGGCCCGCTCCGTCCGCAGGGAGGACCCGGCGGGGATGCTCGGCTTCGCGCGGAACCTCCTGGAGCGGGGGCTTCCGTGGCACGAGGCGGGCGAGAATCTGCCGGAGAGCGTTCCCGCCGCGCTCGTCCTCCCGCTGGCGCTGCTGCGCGCCGGGAACTTCCGGCGGCTCAAGCTCGAAGCCGGCATCTTCGCGTCGCTGACGCACCCGAACGCGGGGGCGATCGCGGGAGCCGTCGCGCAGGCGTGCGCCGTCGCAAAGGCGCTGCACTCCCCGCCCGGGTCGCTCGACGTGCTCTCCTTCCCGAGGACGCTTTCCCCGCTGGTTTCCGGTATCGAGCCGGAGCGCGGGGCGAAGCCGCGCGTCGGCCGGTCTCCCGCCACCGTGGGGAGGAGACTGGGCGCCGAGCTGCCCGCCCTCCTGCTGCGCAGGGCGCCGGTCCCCGAGATGCAGGAAGCGCTCGGCAACGGCGAATCCGCCCACGAGGGGGTCGTCTTCGCTCAAGGATGTTTCCTGAGGTCGCCGGGAGGGTTCGAGGACGCCGTCCTGAACGCGATCGGCCAGGGCGGCGATGCGCGGGCGATCGGGGCGTTGGCGGGCGCCATGTGCGGCGCCTACGTCGGGCGCGCGGGGATCCCGAACCGGTTCCTTGCGCGTCTGCCGCTTCGGGAAGAGCTCTCGGAAGCCGCGGAGGCGCTGCATGCCCTCGCGACCCGGGAAGGTTGAGGAAGGCTCAGTCCGTCGATCGCTGGACGAGCATCCCTTCCGACAGGATGCGGAACACTTCGGCCGACGTGACGGACGGCTGGAACTTCTGCCGCTTCGAGAGGATGTAAGTCCGGGACAGCTCGTCCATCGCCCCGAAGACGACGCGGCGCGCGACGCCGACGTTCATGTCCGCGCGGAAGAGCCCGGCGGCCACCCCCTCTTCGATGATCCCCGACAGGACGTCCAGGTATTCGAAGAATTTCACCGGCGTGTAATCCTTCAGGAACTTGCTGCTCTGCCGCAGCTCCACCTGGATCACCTCGATGAGCCCCCCCTCGCTCTCGAGGAGGGTCATGTGGTTCTCTATGAAGATCTTCAGCTTTTCCAGGGCATTTTCGCCGGCCTGGATCCGCGTCTTCACGCCGGACACGATCTCGTCCATCTTCTCTTCGAAAAGGGAGATCAGCAGGTCGTCCTTGTTCTGGAAATACAGGTAGATGGTCCCGTCCGCCACGCCGGAGGCCCGGGCGATCTC